>NZ_JBQCGW010000316.1:0-17623 GCF_051955275.1 Pseudobacter sp.
CTTTGCTATCAGCCTGCCTTTGCGCATCATCGATTTAACGATCAGGTTGATCTCCCTTGGCTGGCGACGCTGGCGTTCTTTGAATTCATTGAACAGAACTGTAATAGCTTCGATGAATTCGGGATGGGCACCATCATGCAATATTTTGCAGTAATTGGTATCCAGCTCTATGATGCAATTGTTTTTGAAGATGATCACCGTTTCGTCAAACTGGTATTTCTTCTTTTTTCTGATCCTACACCTGTGTTTTGATCACATCCTTTAAACCAGGAGCAGAACTGCCCTTTTCTTTCTTCTCTTTTCTCCCTTTTTTATTTGGTTCGGCAGGCGTTTCTGGTTGTTGTAAGATAAACTGGTAATTGCCGGGTTCCAGGTTTGAAAGTAATACTTCGCCGTTTGAATTTGATATCACGCTGATAAAAGAACCTCCGGGGTTTTTGCCGCCTTTGACAATGATGCCACCGATCGGATTGCCGGGTTTCGCTATCGCATTTTCATTTCTCTTTACACCTTTTTCATTGATGCTTTTACCGGCAGGTTGTTCTGGGGTGTTCAGCCTCAGTATATAGCTGCCTGATTCCTGTATATCGAATGAGATTTTTCCATCAGTGTCGCTAATCAGGTTGAAGATATTCCCGCCAGGATTTTTGCCTCCTTTCACTACAATGCCGCCGATAGGTTGTCCTGGTCTGGCGAGGGCCGGTCCTTCGCTTCTTTTTACGCCCTTCGAACTGATGCTTTTGCGTGCTGCCTGTCCTGGCTCTGGTGCAGCTCCTTCACCAGTTTCAGACTGAACCAGTTTACCGGTTGCGGCATAAGATGCAGAAGCAGCCCCGGGTTGCTTCACCGGTTCTTTCTTTGTTTTCTTATTCCTACCCAACGAAAAGGTCAATCCAATATTGAAATCTGTGGTGTTATACCTGATAGTTTGTTGTGAGTTTGTATAACTGCCGTTAGCCAGTTGACTGATCTCATAGGTGTTGTTCTCTTTCATGCCTCCTTCAGGCTGGAGGTAACTGGTAGTATGATCCAATTCCTGGCCACGGTTAATTGCGGCACTTGCAAATAATGAGAAGCTGCTTGTGAGCTTGTAACCTGCTCTCAATTGCGGACTCAGAACCAATCCCTCAAATACTTCGCGTTCCCTGCTCACCAGCACTTTCTGGTGCTGCTGGCCATTTACTGAAACAAATCCGTTTTGAACAAAACCTTCCTTTGCAAAATTCAGATAGCCGGCACTGATAGCGGGTGATAAGTGGAAATTTCCAAAGTTGAACTGTGCCTGCAGGCCAAGCAAACCAGAAATGCTATTAGACATTGACTTGCTGGTTTGTGAGTTAATGGAAATATCCGTGTTGTACACTTTATATTTTGAGGCCGCATCACCATTATCTGGAGCATTGTTTTTCAGTCTTGAATAATTTCCTGATGCAGTCAGCCCAAGTATGATCCCATTTCTATTTGCATAAAAAGGAACAAATACATCAGCCTGAAAATTGTAGCCGTTCCCGGTCTGGTTGTTTTTCTGAGCGGATGAGGCACCGGTTATTCCGGATCCTAATGACACCTGAATGCGTTTATCCTGTGCCATGGCACTGGCAGAACTTATCAGTAGGGTATAAAAGGTGAATCTTATATTCATAACATTGATTTTAGGGTTATGCGGCATGATAACCTTGTTGTTACTGTATATCCACAAAAAGACGAAAATGTTACCTCCCCCCCTTCCATGAGATAAATAAATACATTCGTAACGAATTAAAAAACAACGAGTTATAGTGAAATGACAGTTGGCATAAACTACCGGATTTAGAAACGGCCGGATTTGAACCTTCATATGCCGGGTACATAGTGAAACTTTGAAAAGCAGATGGCTGCATATTTGCAATCGTTGATGAGTTGATAAAACTCATCATAATGACGAGACAGATTTACAACCGCACCATCAATATCGATGGTATTGAGATTTTTTACCGCCAGGCAGGTGATCCTTCAAACCCTTCAGTTCTGTTGCTTCATGGATTTCCAACCTCTTCCGTGATGTTCAAGAACCTGATGACCTTGCTTGCTGACAGGTACTATCTTATTGCTCCGGATTATCCGGGCTTTGGTTTCAGTTCATTTCCCGACAGAAATAGTTTTACATACACATTTGAAAATATAGGGGATCATATCAGCAAGCTCACGCAAGAGATCGGGCTGACATCTTTTACTATTTATCTGCACGACTATGGTTGCCCGGTTGGGTTATGGATCTGTTTAAAACATCCGGAAAAGATTGAAAAGATCATTGTTCAGAATGGAAATGCTTACGAGGAAGGGATCGAGGGTATATGGGATGAAATAAGAGAGTACTGGAAGCATCCTACAGAAGAGAAGAAAAGGAAACTGTATGCATTCTTAAGTGAAGAGGGTACCCGTGATCAATATACAGCCGGCGTGCCGGAGGGCTTGAAAGCCTGTATCAGCCCTGAATTGTGGATGCTCGACTGGGACCGGATGAAAAGGCCGGGTAACCTGGAAATGCAGTATGAGTTGAACCTCGATTATAAAAACATTTTCAAATTATTTCCTGCATACCAGGAATATTTCCGTCAATATCAACCACCGGCGTTGATCATCTGGGGCAGATATGATGTGTATTTTAACGTTAAAGAAGCCAGTTGTTATAAGCGGGATCTGCCTGATGCAAAAGTGCATATCCTTGAAGGAGGGCATATGGTACTGGAGACCAACTTCAATGAAGTGTCGGCACTGATTGAGGACTTTCTTATCGGATCTTGAATAATTTGATTGTATAGTCCAGGAGTTTGTGAAATTCCGGATGCATAGATATACGAACTCAGTAATTGCTTTTTATGCTAATTAAAAGAAAGGCCAGGCTGAATGCTGGCCTTTCTTTTCACAGATATTGGTTACAAGGATAGTTTGACTATCCTGATCTGAGTTGAAGTGGTTATGCCCCCGAAATATACCGAAGCCGCAACATCAATAAAATAACTCACAGGGAATGCCTTCCATACACCGGCGCTTACAGGCTGTGTGGAAATGATATCATCCGTTCCGGATGCGGACCCAACTTTGAATCCTGACAGAGCGGATGAGGGATTCACCAGAACATAGGTCATGAGTGTTCCTCCTGTAATGCTGCGTGATGAGTCGGACGCAATGGTGAAAGCATCGGAATCATTTTGGGTTTTCAAAATAAGGGAGCTGTCGGTGATGCCATTGTAGTACCAGTATTCCCTGATGGTTCCTGCATCATTGATCAGAACAGTGAGCGAAAGGAATCTCGCTGCCGAATTGATTGCTGTATTGCAGTCGGCGATGCTGCTGAAATACATATTGGGTTTTCCAAACCACCTGGCATTATAGAAATTGTTGGTGATAATCCTTTTGAAGCGAACACTTCCAGACACTGTTACCAGAACAGTTGCGCTGTTGTCGGGGGAAGTGGTATCTGTTGGATCGATGATGAACTGCCCATCTTTTCCTGCATCTGTTATGAAATAAGTGGTGTTGGTGTCAGTGGCTCCTGCCCCCTGCCGCAGTGTTGCCATATCGATCCGCTGGAATCCTCCGGTGGTTGGATAATATTCAACAGGTCTTGTTGAGGTAGTGGATAATACACTCTTGCCAACATAATACCTTTCGGTAGTTTGAGAATATATAGTTCCGCGGTCAACTATAATGTCCGATCCTTCTACCAGATAACCCCTGATGCCTGAACGGGCGGGGGAAAACTTCAGGTATAATGTATTTCTGGGTCTGCCATTAACAATGGAGGCGTCTGCCTGACCGCCTGTTGCATTACCTGATAAAGTGATCGTATTTCCACTCACTGCTGTGATGTAAACTCCCGCCGGGATATATGGATGTTCCAGCCTTCTTCCGACAGCAGGAATATGCCCCTGGAAAAATTCGCAATCGGTAATTGTATTGCTTCCATTAGTGATATTACCTACCAGTGGGGCATTAAAGTACCTGATATAATTAACGAGGATGGGGAGGGAGGTATTACCGATAGGGATATTGATGGCTGCACCCTGCAGTGAGACGACGTTGCCTGCAATCGCACTGATTCTGCCTAAAACCGGCATATTATCCAATTCGGCCATTTGCCAGTAAGTGATGTTGGAGGAACGGTTTGAGATCAGATAATCGCCAATTCTAATCTTTTCAAGGGAAGCGTTACTTAATGTAACCGATGCGTTACCATTTTCCGATACAGTCACGGTAGCCGTTTCGAGAGCTGCAGTGGTGTCATAGGTAACTTCCTCATAACTGGAAAAAAGCTGCCCTTCAGAACCTGCGCCACTGAAGAACTTTACATTTCCGCACATAGGCGTATTGTTTAAAAGACCGTATCCTACTAATTGTGCATTATCTGTTCCAAATAACAAGGTCTGATTTTCTCCATAAGTTTTTACACCATTCAGATCGATGAATTTTACATCGTTTGAAGGGGATGCTGATGCAGTTAATGGCAGCCGGGAGATGGTGCCGCCCTTTATAGTGATTGACCGGTTAGGTGGGCAAAACTTGATGCGGGCTAATCCGTCATCATAATATCGGATCGTACAACTGTCAAAATTTACAGTTCCATCCACTATATAATCGGCCGATGGCCAATTGTTCTTGCCGGCAGGGAAATCGATATCACTTTGTGCAATATGATGAGCGTTTGCGGAACTGGCAAGCCTTCCTATTTTGAACAGGCTCTCTGCAAATATCTTGCTGGCCTGTAAGGAAAAGGGAGCTGTGGTGTTGATCAGTTGATAAACGCCTCCGGCAATATTCATACCCATGATATAGGGAGGTGCACCCGCCCCGGCGCCATATTCAGAGCATTCGATAATAGTTCTGACCCTGTCCCATACTCTCACGTCGATCATCAGGTTCTCTTTGGTTTGAGATTGGCCTAACGCATAAGCTGCTTTATTGGCTGCGAAGGAACATTCCTGAACTTTGATAATTTCCGCCTGCAGCGTATCTCCGTTAATGGAGCAGGCCAGGCCAACAGGAAATTCCTGAAAGCGACAACCCTGGATAATTACCTGAGATGTGCCGCCGCCATCTGTTCCTCTGTAATAAGCACTCCAACCTTCGTATCCGTTATCGGCAGGGATAGTTCTGCCGAAAGGATCGATATTGATTCCGCAGTGTGGAGAGAATTGCGTATCTGCCACCTCTACCGGTGACGTTTGTTTCCATTGTTGCGGGGTGTTCCTGTATACCTGCATCTCGCTGAAAGTATAAGGAAGGCTGTATCTTCCCACAAAATATATATTGCTGATTTTGATAGCCCGACCGCGCTGAATACCTAACAAGAATTTTTTGGCTAGTGCTGTGGTTCCCTTGAAAATTGTTATTGGTTCCTGGATGCCTGCACGTGCATCCATTTCTCCCCGGATTTCAATATTACACTGGGTGTAATTACTGCCAAACCATCTGTAAACCAAAACAGAGTTGTTGAACATATAAGTTCCTCGTGGAAAAAATATGGGCTTTGCTCTGTTGGTATAATTTGTAATGAAGTCGAACAGCTTTTGGATAGCTGCATCATCATTGGCAACACCATTTCCCTTCACGCCAAACCATTTGGCGGAGTAATAGCTTTTTGTAGACCCTTCCGGTAAAACAGTGATGGTGGAAGCAAAGCATTCGGTGCCGTCTCCGGCATCTATGATACCTCCTTCAATGGTGGCTGTTTCAGTAAGCCTGTTACCTGCCTCAAAAGAAAGTACTTTACCAGCTGGAACAGTGATAGTTCCTTCTATCTTGATGTCAGAAGCTTTGCTGAAATCAAAAACAATGGTGTTGATGCCGGCATGGTTCAATGCAGCCTGCAGGTTTGCGGCGTTCACTGCGCTTGTGTTTGCCGGATTTACGCCACAGTATACAGCCCGGATGGGGCCATCGATCACCCGTTTCAGGTACTTGCCGGGAGTGGTGCTGTTAAAGTAAAAGATATTGTCTACTGTGGCTCCGGAAGGAAGTGCACTTAATTCCACCAGCGTTCCCTGCCTGTCATTCGGGAATACCTGTGCATCCTGTGATGTGAGACTGAGCGGGTCTAACGTGCCCGTGTAGGTGTTACTCATAATTCGGATTGAGGTTTGATTGTTAATAGAATTTGGTTGCGATTTAAAAATAGCACTAATGGATAACCGTTAGCGTGAGATTATGTGTTCTGTGAGATGGATTTTCGGAAAATAAGAATTGCTATTGAAGGAGTGTCAGGGTTTATATGTAGCCGCTGATTATTTAACTGAATTAGTTTTGCTAATAGGAATGGTATATGCCAGACACGATTTAAAAGCGGATGTATCTCTTTGTGCCGGGAATATTTCTGCAACTATCAACCTCCTTCGCCGGAATTTAAAATGACAAAAATCAACCGTTTCAGAGATGCTGATTAGTTCTTTTGACAACAGGAAATGCGAAATTTGAGAAATGTTTCAGTATCAAAACTGTTGCTGATGGATAAAAGGAAAAAGCTGGTAGTTGTAAAGAGCATTCATACGCTGATATGGGTCTTTTACAATTGCGTGATCCTTTATATGCTATACGCTTCAGTTTTTAACAATATAGGAGTGTTATTCTGGGTTTGTTTTGGATTGGTTCTGCTGGAAGGACTGGTACTTTTGTTATTCAGATTCACCTGCCCGCTAACTTTGATCGCCCGCCGGTATACCGATGAGCAAAGGGATAATTTTGATATTTACCTTCCTGAATGGCTGGCGAGGAATACGAAACGGATTTATACATCGATAGTAGTGATAATTGTTGTAATAGCCTCTTTTCAGTTGCTGAAGGGTCAGGGGCCTGGCTTATGAGCTGGTTTCTTATTGTATTAAACGCCTGCCGCCCTGTTTAATCGTCTTTTGTTGATTTTGCCTATTTTACACCCGTAACAGGCAATATCGAGAGGTTGAATCATAATAATTTACATGAAGATCCGGTTGATCAGGACTTGCTGGAACGCCTTGCAAAAGGTGATCATGCTGCCATGCGGGTAATTTTCAGGTCTTTCTACTCCCGGCTTGGTTATCTGGCTACCGAGCTGCTTGGCAACAACAGTCAGGCAGAAGATATGGCGCAGGAGGCATTATCCGCTTTCTGGGAAAAACGAGCCAGCTTTGCCGGCTCTTCCATGAGGGAGGTCAGCGCTTATCTCTTCACTACTGTCAGAAACCGGTGCTTTAATACATTGAAGCATGCCCGGGTCAAAGAGGTTCACCATCAAAAACTGGCGCAAAGTATTTCTGAATATAATAGTCTCGCAGAGGCTAAGATCATTAAAGAAGATCTTTATTATAAGATCTATCTTGAGATTCAGGCACTCCCCGCCAACCAACGGCAATTACTGAAAATGATATTTGTTGAAGGATTGGAAACCGATGAAATTGCCGGTAAATTAGGACTCACTCGCAATAATGTGCGCAATCAAAAAGCCAGGGCCCTGGAAAAACTGAAGGTCCTTCTCCTTAAAAAACGGCTTTCCACCGTTATTCTATATTTTTTATAAATTCTTGTGATGCGAAGATATCCTCAGTTGTTTAGTATATAAGGCGCATTTTTAATCGCCGGACCAACTGATGGATTCCAAACAAATTATCGAAATACTGTATAAACACAGTTCGGCAACTGAATTGTCTGTTGCTGAACAGGAAACATTGAATAAATGGTTGGAGTTATCGATAGCCAATCAGCGTGTTTTTGCAGAGATACAGGATCCATCGGATCTTGAATTGTATCTGTCCGGGATTTTAGCGGATGAAAAGACCGAAGAAGCGCTGCATTTGTTTGAACAAAAACATTTTCCTAAACCGGAGGAGCTACCTGAGAAGCGTATCGGACCCATTCATCGCGTGCATTCCCTCCGGCGCTGGTGGTGGGCTGCTGCAGCTATCCTTGTTACAGGAGCAATCGTTGCCGTTGCTGTATTCTCCGGCAAACACCAGCCCCAATCCGGATCAGATCTTGCCTCAAATAATACTCCTGCCGATGTGTTACCCGCATCAAATAAAGCCAAACTGACGCTCGCTGACGGAAACGTGATCAGTCTGGATAGCGCAGCCAATGGGGCGATCGCTCAGCAGGGTAATGCATTGGTGATCAAACTTACTAACGGTGAAATACGGTATGACCTGAAAGGTGATTCACAGCATGAAGTGATGATGAATACCATCTCCACACCCAAAGGCGGACAATATAAACTGGTCCTGCCCGATGGTACGCAGGTGTGGCTCAATACTGCATCATCTGTCACTTATCCCGCTGTATTTGCCGGAAAGGAAAGAAAGATAAAAATAAGCGGGGAGGTTTATCTGGAAGTGGAAGCGGATAAATCCAATCCTTTTATTGTTGATATTGACGGTAAATCGAATGTTCAGGTACTGGGAACAAGCTTTAATATCAATTCGTACACAAACGAGGAAGATATAACAACAACGTTGATCGAAGGAAGTATAAAAATTGATTCGTCTGTATTTCTCAAACCGGGTCAACAAGCCCTTCTACTTTATAAGAAGATCCATATCGGCGGATCTTCTGACCGGCATCCGGGTAATGCTTCAGTTATCAGAATAGAACCAAACGCCAATGTGGAGCAGGTCCTCGCCTGGAAGAACGGGATCTTTAGTTTCGATGGAAAAAACTTTACCTCTCTCATGAAAGATGTGGAGAGGTGGTATGACGTTACGGTTGAATACAAAGGGGCTACTCCGGATTTTAAAATGAAAGGTAAAATGGACAGAGCTGTTCCTTTGAATGATCTGTTGCGGTTTCTAAAAGAATACGGTTTGATCGTTAAGCTGGAGGGAAGAAAGCTGATCATAGGTGAATAGTAATAAACAATAAAACGTTCATAAACTCTTTACCCAGAAACAAAAACCGGAAAGTGACTTCAACACTTTCCGGCGGATGTCTGGGTAATATAAAAACAAAGGTCCTCGACAGACTGCTTTTCATCACCCAAAACACATCGAAAGTATGACAAAATCTGCTTTTTATGGCTGGCCGGCCCGTGGGGGCACCATCCGGATTACCAAAACTATGTTAGTCATGAAGCTAACCGTATTTTTACTTACCGCCGCCTGTTTGAATGTTGCGGCAAAAGGCCTTTCTCAAAGCGTTACCTATTCAGGGAAAAAGGTTTCTTTAGAACAGGTATTTTCAGCTGTTGAAAAACAAACCGGGTATTTATTCCTCTACCAGGAAAAGGCATTGTCAAAAGCCAGGCCAGTTACTGTTACAGCAGTCAATCTCCCACTACTGCAATTCCTGGACGCCATTTTTGATGGTCAACCCCTGCGGTACTCTATCAGTAGTAAAACTATCAATATCTTCCCATACACTGGCCCAATCACACCGGATGACCTGAAACCTGGTATGCCTGGAACAGAACTGGCACAGAATCTTGCATTTCCTGTAAGTGGCCGGGTACTTGATCCGGACGGTAAGCCGGTCAGCGGCGCAAATATCATGGTCAAAGGAACAAAAAATGGTGTATCGGCAGGCGCAGACGGTTCCTTCACCATCAATGTCAATACAGGGGATATCCTGAAAATCAGTGCTGTCAGCTTTTCTGAAGTTCAGATCCGCGTGGTATCAAATACGAGCGCGGTGGTGGTATCTGGTGAGGGACAATCATCATCCGGAACAGATGATAAAAAGGTTACAGTATTATCGGGCAATCCGGCCTCAGGTCTTTTTATACGTCTTCCCCGTTCCTCCGTAAAGCTGAACGAAGTTCAGGTTACTGCCTACAATATCGAAAAGCGCACGAAAGAGCTGGGTTATTCCGTCACCAAAGTGAGTGGCGAGGAAATCAATAAAGCCAACTCCGGCAACCTGCTAACGGGCCTGATCGGCAAAGTTTCGGGTATGACCATCACCACGCAAAGCTCCGATATGACGCCGGAGATGCGCATCCTTGTGAGAGGTATCCGTTCCTTCGGTCAGAACAGCAACAATCAGCCGATGTTCATTCTGAATGGCGCGCCGCTGTCTTTCGGTACAGATCAGAATGCAGCCAACCAGGCTATGTATTTCATCAACAACATCAACCCTGCCGACATCGAAAACGTAACCGTGCTGAAAGGAGCGAATGGTACGGCTCTCTATGGACCGGAAGGTATCAACGGTGTGGTGATCATCACCACAAAAAAGGGGCAGTTGGGAAAGCCTACTGTGAATTTTCGTAACAATACTTCCTTTCAGGTGGTTGACTATCGCCGGGAACGGAGACAGCGGTCTTTTGGTACAGGTTCCGGTCTCACAGATGAATTCGGTAACGGAGTTTTCGATCCACGATCTACTTACGGCTGGGGACCCAAATACGATGGCTCAATGGTACCGATCGGATATCCCGACGAGAATGGTGAAATACAAATGGTCCCATACAGCGATACAAAAGATGCACGTAAATTTTTGAATGTAGCCAGAATGGTGCGTAACAATCTTACGTTCTCCTCCTCAGATGCACGCTCATCTTTTTATCTCGGGCTTGGGCATGTTATGCAAACGGGCTTGTTGCCGAAGGATAAACAGAATCAGTCTACTATTTTGCTAAATACCTCACGGAATTTTGGCGTGGTAGATGTGCGTATGAATGTCAACTATGCGCATACTTCGGATGATCGCGGTCCGGATGTTGCAGCCAGCGTGCGCAACCTTCCTACTTTCATTCCGCTCCTGCGTTATAAAGATTATCAGAACGATCACTGGTCGCAGCGCGACCGGTACTGGAATTATATCAGTCCGGCCGAGCAGATAGATAATGACCGTACCAAAGCTACCACCAATGCGCTTTCGGGAAATCTCGTATTCCAGGTAAAGCCATTCAACTGGCTCACCATCCGTGAGCAACCGGGCATCAACTATACCGGTGCTTATTCAAAAGGCACGAAAAAACCGGTTGACTTCTCAGGCTTTGCGGCACAGGACCCAAACAAAATGTGGAACCGCCTGGCATCAGTTTCGGAAAACATGAACAGCAGTACATCTATCAATAACGATATCGTTGTTTCCACGCTGCATCATCCCGGTAATTTTCTGCTCCGGACCAATATCGGTAATACCATCCGCGAGAATTATACCAAACAACTGAAAGCGGGATCAGAGCTGGTTATACCGGTATATAACCTTGCGTTCTATCGTTTTGCAGTTCCGGCAGACGAAGTAGCTATCTTATCAAGGTCATGGTCGTTGTTCGGGAATGTTTCGATGGGGTATAAAGACCGTGTATTCCTCGAATTGACGGGCCGCAACGAATGGGATTCCAAGCGGGCCAAAGTGGCACGCGGGCAGGATACGTATTTCGGCGCCAACACTTCCCTGGTGCTTACAGAGATATTTCCGGCGTTGAAAAACTGGAAATGGCTGACCACGGCCCGCTTGAGGGCATCTGTGGCACAATCAGCCAACATGAACATCGAGCCATATCAGTCTGAACGAACATTGACACTGGCTAACGGTTATCCATATGTGAATAGTAACACAGGTGAATCGCTGCTGGGATATAGATTCTATGCGGAGAATCCTAATCCTTTGCTGAAGCCGGAGCGAGTGATCTCGCAGGAATATGGTGCTAACATCTCATTTCTGAATGATCGCATCGTGGCGGATATCACCTACTACTATCAACGTAACAATTCTGTTATCCTGAATGTTGCTAACGCGTGGCTCAGTGGTTATCCCAGCTTGGATAATGCAGGAGCGTTCCGTAACAATGGCCTGGAAGTAGACCTCAAGCTGGACCCGCTGTTCCAGTTTCCGAATGGAATGGCCTTAACGCTGGATGGACGCTTTGCCATGAACGATAACAAAGTGCTCAGGCTTACGGATATCTACGGCGGCCTTTTCCCGGTGAGAGATCCATCTGGCGAACTGTTCTATGCGCAGGAAGGCGGCCATGCATTTTCTTTTGCGTACCGAGATTGGGTGCGTGATCCGCAGGGACGCGTGATCGTAGATAAAACAACCGGCATGCCACAGTCGCAAGCCTACAATGACTACTCGCTACGAGGCAGAACATTGCCAAAGTACTCCGCTTCAATAGGCCTGAATTTTAACTGGAAGAATTTCTCTGCCAGCATTTTGTTCGACTATCTCGGTGGCTACGATCATAAATTCGATACAGAGCAGTCGATGTGGTCAGGCCTGCATACCCTGACTACGTTGAACAACCGCGAACGCTTTGTATTCCCTCATTCAGTTTATGATGATGGCAACGGAAAATATGTAGAGAATACTGATGTGGTAGTGAGCAATGCCAACCAGGAACTTTATAACCAGTTCGCCATGGTAAACCTGCATGGCCTTACCAGCGCAGCTTTCTGGAAGTTGAGAGAGGTAGCTTTTCAATATACCTTTTCTCTCAAGCGTGGCACACTCAAAGAAGTGGTGGCAAGCCTCTACGGGCGCGATCTGTTTTCCATCTACCCGCGTTCCAATATCAACGGCGATCCCGGCCTGATCAAAGGCCCCGGTCAGCGCCAGTTTAGCTCTGTTCCCAATAACCTGTCCGGTGGCGCTTCTGATAATACGGTACTTCCTGGTACAGTGCTGATTGGTTTTACTGTCGGACTTAAATTCTAAATAAAATGACGATGTATTCCCACCATAAAAGATTTCTCTGCCTGCTTTGCCTGTCGCTGCTCTTTGCAGGATGTAAGAAAGGCTGGCTTGACGTTAACTATAACCCGCGCGATCTCACCAATACGGCGGCAACGCCTGACCAGATATTGGCGCCATTGTTCGAACGCAGTATAGCCGCTGTGGAGCCGCGTTTTTTGATGCAATGGATGGGATACTGGTGTTTCTACCAGTTTCCGGTTGGACATTCTACAGTTACCTATAACAGACCTGCTGCAGAAGGAGGGACTTTTTCCGCGAATATCAGTCCGGAACTTCCTTTCCTTGAACTTCGTTCAAAAGAGTTAGGACAGACCTTCTATACGGGCATTGCTAAAGTGCTGAAGGCACTTCAGTTTCAACGGGCTACAGACGTGCTGAACAACATGCCCTATTCAGAAGCATTTGATTCAAAGATCCTGCAGCCCAAATATGATGATGGAAAATCTATTTACGAAGCGCTGATGCGCCAGCTGGATACGGCTTCTATGCTGATCAAAGAAGCGGATATTAACAGGAATCCGAAGATTCAGGTGGCAGACCTGGCTTTTCAAGGCGATAAAAATGCGTGGTTGAAGTTCATCAACACACTCAAGTTGCGCATGCTGGTACATCAGGCGAACCGGACCGATCGCGCAGCGTATATCACTGCTGAGATCGCAAAGATCCAGTCAGAAGGCAGCGGCTTCCTTGAAAGCGGACAGAGTGTGTCAATCAATCCCGGTTATGAATTGGGTAAGAATCTGTCTAAATATTTTGGTTGTTTCTCCAGCCATAATCAATATGGTGGCGGGGATTATGATCCTTCGCTGCAATTGGGATCGTCGGACTGGGCCCATGCCAACGTATATGCCTTGGACCTGTTGAAATCGGATAACGATCCAAGGCTTGGTCTGTTTTACAGCACCATAGATCTTCCTGTTCCCGCAGGTGCCGATGAGCCATTTACGCAGCCTGCCCCGGAGGAGTTCCGTGGAAACAGGTATGGCTACTTCGTAAACTCCACGCTCTATCTCTATCAGGGCAACTCGTATGTTTCTTCAGTAGGCGGATCCCGAAATACGGATATTGTGAAGCCCGAAGCAAAAGGTATTATCAAAGGCCGGAATATGGCAGACTGGCTGATGACAAGTATTGAAAGTAAATTCCTGCAGGCGGAGGCGGTGCAACGGGGATGGATACCCGGTGATATGGAAACCGCTTATCTGGATGCGGTAAAAGAATCTTTCCGCTGGCTCAATGCAGGCGGTAACGCTACTGTTCCTGCATTTTCCGACGATGTGTTCGATACCTGGTATGCTACACAAACAACCAATCCGCGTGTAAACTGGGCGGCAGCACCCGATAAATACAAGCTGCTGATGTACCAGAAATACATAGCGTTCAACGGTATCGAACCCATAGAAACATGGACGGATTACCGCCGTAATAACCGCTATCCGGACATTCCGGCTTCGGTGTCGCCGCAGCGTGTGGGCAACACTATTCCTTTCAGGATTTACTATAACAGGAATGAATACTTAGTGAACGCCAAAAACGTGGACGCCCAGGGTACAATAGACATATTCACCAGTAAGATCTGGTGGATGCCGTGATCATTTAAACATCATCAACTTATGAGATATCTCTTTTCGTTATTCATCATATATATGTTTTCAGCCTGTCTGAAAAATGAAGTAACACTCGATTATAGCGGCATTCAGCCGGTAGTGCTTATACCTAATGCCAACTGGCCTCCCAAAGGTTTTGCTTCTCCTGCAATGGATAGCGTTGCAGGAACTACGAGGCTGAACCTCTTCGCCCGTGTGTCTTACGAAAAGCCATTGACCAAAAATGTACTCGTGAAATTTACTTTGGATAATGCGTTGGTAGATGCGTATAATACTCAATGGGGCACTTCCTATCAAATGCTTCCTGCCAGTTGCTACCAGGTTGCTTCGCTGGAAGTGAGTATTCCTGCGGGGTCACAGCAGGCGGTTATTCCTATTACAGTACTGCCGGGTCAAATGGATCCGCAGCATGATTATATCCTGCCTTTTACGATGGCTTCCGCTGGTGGGCAAACGGTCAGTGCAAATTTTAAGAGTTTTGTTTTTACGATAAAAGGGCAGTAGGGAAAGTTGCTATGGAAAGAAACAGGCCGTGCGTTCAAGATGCGCGGCCTGTTTGGTTTTGGCAGAGGCTGGTGATATCTGGAAAAAAGACGCCGGTAATGATCAAATAGATTATATCCAAAGATTACCATTATTCATAGACAAACGTCTCATCGTATCGATAAAAGCCTGCTTAAACGCCTCATCCTTTGAATACAAGCGATACAAATCCAGCTCCTTTTTGCGTTGTCCGGCAATTACCTCTTCTAACAATTTTCTAAATGCCAACTCCTGCGTTTGGGAGTCAGGGTTATTCACCACTTTGGTTTGGAAATCAGGATGTGCCTGAAGCTTTTGTGCAAGTGTTACAAATTTGACCCGCTGTTCTTCAGGCGTAGCTTCCCATCCGTGAAAATGGCGCTGGTTAAAGCTGCGGATAATCATGTCTAGAGGATCTTCCACCTTTTCTTCATTGTGTGCGCCTCTGGGGTTAGCATTTTGAGGATCTAATTCAGTTTCGCTTTGATCCAGACCGATAGAGACATTTAATCTTACCCTTTCCAATCCGTACGTAGATAGGTCTACAGCATTCAAAAGTTCATCTAAGGCATCTGCTTCTTTGTCCAGGATGATCAATTTGGGTATTAGAAATTTCAGGTACCAGAACAGTAACTCCCATTTGCGTACTTCAAATGGAATGATAGCTGCCATCTGCCCGTAAATCTTTACAAATTGTTTGGCCTTGATCTTAAAATCTGCTTTGGCACTATCTCTCAAGCCCAGCAAATGATTAAACCGTTCTTCACCCCGTTGAATTATCGGACTTAATACGGAATCAGCATCCTCTTTATTAAAGTAGCGAGTAGTAAAATCCTCTATCTCGTTCCACTCATATACGCCGACATCGTCCAGATGTGCTTTGAGTTCATGCAATACATTAACATCTGTAGACTTACTTAATGAAGTGGCTGTATAAAAAGGGTCAAAAGATGCCTTAATTTCTTCAGTAGAGTTGAAGAAATCCAGGATAAATAAGTCTTCTGTTTTTTTTCCGAGTTTATCTGCTGAACGGTTCAGCCTGGATAAGGCCTGCACGGCCAGTACATCCTGCAGCTTCTTATCCACATACATCGTGCTCAACTTAGGTTGATCGAAGCCTGTTAAATATTTGTTTGCCACTACCAGTATGCGATATTCATCCAAATTAAAATATCGGGCTATAGTATCAGTTATATAGCCGGGATCGGTTGGCTTGGTTGTGTCCAACTGCGCAGGAAAAAGATTAATTGTTTCTTCTGTATATTCATTGCCATCTACGATCTTTTTGCCGGAAAATGCAATTGCGATGCGGAAAGGATTGCCTTTCTGTTGTAATATTTTTTGCAACGCAAAATAATACCGGATGGCGCTTTCTATACTTTGGGTTATCACCATTGCTTTTGCTTTACCCCTTAATTTTTTGGGAGTGACCACTTTGGAAATAAAGTGATCCAGCATGATTTCAGCCTTTGTAGCAATGGTTTGAGGGTTTCGCTCTACAAATGCTTTCAGCTTTTTTTGCGCTTTTACCGTTTCAAAAAGTGGATTGTCTTCAATGGACTTTTCAATTTCGTAATAACTTCTGTATGTGGTATAATTGGCCAAAACATCCAGGATAAAACCTTCTTCTATAGCCTGTTTCATGGAGTACAGGTGGAATGGTTTAAACTTTCCATCTTCCTGTATGCTACCGAATTTCTCCAATGTGGCATTTTTAGGAGTGGCGGTAAAAGCAAAGTAGGAAGCGTTTCCACGCATTTTGCGGTCGCTCATTGCTTTCAATACCTTGTCTTGAGTATCCTCCTGGTCTTCATCTTCATCATCAGTTGTATTCCCCATTGCCCTATTCATGTTGTCAGCGGAAAGTCCACCTTGGGAACTATGGGCTTCATCTATAATTACAGCGAAGTTCCGGTTACTTAAGTCGGCGATACCATCTATAATGAATGGAAATTTTTGAATGGTGGTAATGATGATACGTTTACCGTTTTCCAGGCTTTCCTTTAGTTCTTTGGAAGAAAATGCAGGTGCCACAATATTCTTTACCTCAGAGAAATCGCGGATATTTTCTCTGAGTTGTTTATCGAGAAGTCGCCGATCCGTTACTACAATTACGGAGTCGAACAAGGGTTGACTTATGCCTTTCCCACCGGGTGTTTGCGCGTTGGCAGGATAAGTTTCTATTAACTGATAAGCGGACCAGGTGATAGAATTGCTTTTGCCGGAACCGGCTGAGTGCTGAATCAGGTATGTTTGCCCCACACCTTTTACAGATGCATCATTTACAAGTTTTCGCACTACATCCAATTGGTGATAACGTGGAAAATACAGGTTCTTTTTAGTAAGTGGGTCGCTCTCTTTTCCGTCTATACGTACAAAATGTTGTATGATGTTCGCCAAACTGTGACGGGAAAGCACTTCTTCCCATAAATAAGATGTTCGATGACCAAAAGGATTGGGCGGATTGCCTTTGCCATAATTATGGCCTTTGTTAAAGGGTAGGAAGAAGGTATCTGCCCCCGCCAACCTGGTAGTCATATATGCTTCATCAGTGTCCGCCGTGAAATGGACCACACAGCGCCCAAATTGTAACAAAGGTTGATTGCTATCTCGTTTATAACGATACTGGAATTGCCCATGCGATTTTGCAGATTGTCCGGTCCACTGATTTTTCAGTTCCATAGTTATCAGAGGCAACCCATTTACAAACAATACTATATCAATTTCCTCTGTCGGATTGTTGGCGGAATAACGTAATTGCCGTGTAACACTGAACTCGTTCTTTTCAAAGTTATCTTTCAAGCTCTGGCTGCTACTGGCCAGGGGAGCCACATAGAAAAGGGTAAAAT
>NZ_JBQCGW010000317.1:0-5535 GCF_051955275.1 Pseudobacter sp.
GGAGGGATCTTACTGTAGTCGGAAATGCTGGCGTTTATTTTATGGTAATCGAAACGGCTGTTGAACACTCCGCTTACCCCCCTGGTGTAACGGAACTCAACGATCGGGAAATCACTGCCCAGACTGTAGCGGTTAAAAGTGCTTTCCAGGAATTTCTCCAGGTAAGCATATCGCAGCCTGATGGAGAACTCTGCTGTTTTCAGAGAGCTGTCTTTCGGACTTGCCGCAAACATGGATTTATAAGGCAGGTTGGCTACAGGATCATATTCTTTGTGGGAGCCTGACAGCGTAACAGAGAGACCTATCTTGGAATCACGGAAGAACTCCACTTTCCTTTCATCTGTCATCAGGAATTTTATAGGCACCCCGCTTTTGCGGATGGCCAGGGCAAAGATATTATCCTGGCTGATCTCATCGTAATACTGTTGCCCGCGGTCGAAATCATGGCGTACCATCCAGCTTACATAAGTGCGTGGGCTCTTGTCGAAGAAATAGCGGCCATCGAACTGGTATTTGAATTCCTGGTCTTTGAAGCCATAGGCGAGATAGCCGTGCAGGAACAGTTTCTTGTTGAAATATTTATTGGTACCTAAGTCAAAGCGGGTTCTGAAACCTTCCTGCTGATTATAGGTGATCCAGTTGTACCAGGGGCCTATCTCGTAATTTCCAACATTGGTATAACCGGTCACCAGGAAGTTTACCGTTCTGGTAACACGTTTGAATGCAGGCAGGCTCAGCAGTGTGTCGATGGTTTGGTAGAGTGCCTTTTCGTTCTTGTTCAATTCCTCATGGCGGGATTCCACCCAGAAGCTATCCGTTACCTTCATGGCTTCGGGTGGCATGATGGTCTCTTCAAGAATACTGTTCTTCGCCAACTCGTTGACCACACTGGGGTTGTTCACCACTATGTTTTCGTAGGTAGTGCTTTTGCGGCCGATGGCGGAAAGGGCCTTTTCGCCGGTGAGCGACATATCCACAACAAACTTATCGCGACTGAGGAACCAGGTGGTGTCATTGATCAGTTTGAATTCCTGGATCAGGCTGAGCTTGTCCACGAAATTGATATTGGCGTCCTTGGTCAGGCGCAGGTTCATTTTCTGGATGGCCCAGCTGGGGTCATGTACCCAGCAATCGCCTTCAAAGGTATTCTCGCCTTTTCGTTTGGGCGTGAAGGTTACGTGGATGAGGCGCTGGTTGTTTACATATTGGGTATCAAGTACGCGGAAACGGTAATAGTTATCGCCGTTGTCGCTGATGGGGCTCACAAACAGCTTATCGAAAATGGGGATGAAGTTAGCGTAGAAGTTGATATTCTGGTCCATACCTCCCAGGAGCTTGGCCACACTTTCATTATTCACACCCAGGGTTTTGATACCCTTGAAAACCTCGCGGCGTTTCTTGGGTGAGGCCTGGTAGTAATAGTCGGAAATGGCTTCTGTAAGGTAAACAGGGAGGAAGGTATTGCCTTCTTCAGTGGTATCGATATTGTTCAGCACAAACTGGAACTGCTTAACGAATGGCAGTTTGCCGAACTTGTCTCTCTTGATATTCTTCAGGTCTATCTCCAGCTTGTTGTACAATTCATAGGAGAAGTTCTGGAAACGGTACCGGTCGTTCTTTGGCTTGTGCTTTACAATACGTTTCCACATGAGGTAGCCCCGGTCGATGGTTCTCTTTACCACTACTTCTTCTGTGAACTTGCCTCTTTCCAGCATGATGGTGAGGTCTATTACCCCGTTCTTTTCTTTGCTGACAAGGGCAGAGTCGATCACCAGGTAGAAATCCTGGAAACCCACATAGGTAACTTTAATTGTATCTGATGGCCAATGATCGAAGCGGAAGATAAAGGCTCCGGAGGAGTCGCTCACGCGGCCGTTGCCTCCCTGGAGGAGCTGCATGGATGCGAAAGGTACGCGTTCATCGGAATGCGCGTCTTTGATGATTCCTTTAAGGATCTTCGTTTGTGCATGGGATACACCCTGCAGGCTCAGTAATAACAGTAAAAGCAGTTTCCAGCCTGATAAACTTTGTTTTTCCACGGACTTGATTTGATCTGTGTGCAAAAATACGCCAATGCCTGAAATCGTATCCTGTTAAAAGTGTCTGAACGGTGCAGTTCCATCTTTTAACAGTTTCTAAGGACGGACCAAAACCTTTCTGAACGCCAGGCGGCGGTATTTATTATGACAATGTAATGCGCTTTTTCCCTTAGTTCACACGAAAAAACTTGCATAATTGAAAAACTTGTTGCTACTTTGTATTACAAAGTGCTTTTTATGACATCGCAACACCAATCACTGGACACCCTGCAGGACATCAAACGGATGATGGAGCGTTCTTCCCGTTTTATTTCACTGAGTGGGTGGAGCGGCGTAAGTGCCGGGATCTGCGCCCTTGTGGGGGCCTGGCTGGCTAACAATGAACTGCAGAGAATGTTTGGGAGAGGCAGCCAGATTGATGACTACAGTGCTTCACGGGGGGAAGCATTACTTACAAATATTACGCTTTTCAATCACCTTATCATCATTGCTGTTTGTACATTCGTGGCCGCATTGATCAGTTCTTTTTTCTTTACCTGGCTCCGCACCCGGAAACACGGAGTACCCCTGTGGGATCGTACAGTGCAGCGGCTGGTGGTGAACACTGCCCTGCCGGTCATTGTCGGGGGGATTGTGATCCTGCGCTGCCTTCAGCTTGGTTATTATGAAATGATCGCACCCGGCTGCCTGATCTTCTACGGTCTGGCCCTGGTAAATGCCTCCAAGTATACGCTTGGGGAGATCCGCTACCTCGGATTCGGACAACTGATCCTTGGCGTGATCAACCTCTGGGATGAAGGAAGCGGCCTCCTGCTATGGACCATCGGATTTGGGGTGCTCCATATCGTGTACGGCCTGATTATGTGGTGGAAACATGAACGTGTCAGTCAATAAGGAAACATGAAGAACCCTATTGAACATCTTAATAAAATTTTCGATAACCGCATCCGCCTCGGGGTAATGAGCACCCTGATGGTGAATGAGGAGATCAATTTCAATGACCTCAAGCAATTGATGGATGTAACCGATGGAAACCTCGCTTCCCATCTTTCCACCCTCGAAGAGCATGGTTATATCAAAGTGCATAAGGGTTTCATCGGACGGAAAACAAATACCACCTACTCCATCACCAAAGCCGGCGAAAAATCTTTCAAGGAACATATCGAGGCCCTGGAAGCAATGATCAAAGGCATCCGGTAATTTTTTTTGTCTTTATACTTTGAAATGCAAAGTGCTTTCTAAAACCGAATCAAATGAACTTCTTTAAAAAAATCTGGCAGGACCAACTTTTTACCCTGGGGCTTATCACCCTTGCTGTTGTATTGGCGCTTTTCTGGCTGCCTTTCAAGCTGGACGGCCGTCCGTTGCAGGGGGTATTTGTTGTGAACTTTGGCCTTGCCATTCTCTACCTGATCATTATCCTCTTTTCCGGCCGTCTCCGCAAGGACAGGAATGGCCTGCCGCCTTTCTTCCTCTTCCTGCTAGTGAGTCTGGTAAGTGCGTATACACTGAACCGTGAGATTGAGATCTTTGATGTATCCGCCGACTGGCTGAGTGCCCTGCTGGCGATCAGCAGCATCAATTATATCGCCATCTTCTGGTACAATGAAATGCCACGCTGGATGAAGTTCCTGCACGTAGTGCTCCTCTGTCTCAGCCTTTGCCTTTTTGTTTACCTCGCTATTTACCTGATCCCCCAATACCTTGTGAGCGCGGTTATCTTCTGGGTGTTGCTGTTGCCCATGCATACTTTTGTTCCGCTGCTGTTTGTGATCTATACCATTTTCTGGTTGCGGAGAATTGCAGACAATAACAGGAAGACAGGAATTACGATACTATCCACGCTTGGGACAGCTGCCGCAGGTGTCGTTTTGTACCTCGTTTCCTGGGCCATGCATGTGAGCGAGATCAACCGTTATTACCGCGAAGCGGAAAACAATAAGAACGGAACCCTGCCGGTATGGGTGAAAGCGGCAGCGAAGATCCCTGCAAACCCGCTCACAGAGCGGATCCTGAAAACCGATACGCGCTTCGCCACTATCAAACCGGTCCGCGATGGGGAAAGCCTGTTCTGGAATATACCTTCCGTTCGCAGGAACAATGAATTCAGGCATGATCCGCTGATCTGCATTGCCACTGCTTTTGGCTTCCGCCTCGAAATGCCGGTTGAAGACAGGGTGCAGATGCTTCAGGCTGTTTTCAATGAGCGCCACCAGGCGGAAGAAAGGCTCTGGTCCGGCGATGAGCTCTACACGGAAGAAGTGGATTCCAAAATCAATATCTGGCCACAATACAGGATCGCTTATACCGATATGACCATTAAAGTTGCCTGCCGCTATGAAGAAATGCGCTGGCGGCCAGAACAGGAAGCCATCTACTCGTTTAACCTGCCGGAAGGTTCAGCGGTAACCGCCCTCTCACTTTGGATTGATGGGAATGAATCTCCTGGTATCCTCACTACAAAATCAAAAGCTGATTCTGCTTATAAAACGATAGTAGGCCGTGAAGCCCGGGACCCGTCAGTATTACACTGGCAGGAAGGGAACCGTGTGTCGGTGCGCGTGTTCCCTGTTTTTCCCGGGTCGTTCCGCCGTTTCAGAGTGGGCATTACAACGCCGCTGCAAATGAACAACGGTAAAATGGAATACCAGAGTGTGGCTATTGAAGGGCCTTCGCAGCTAATGGCAAAAGGACCGGTTTCTGTCCGGATGATGGGAGAAAGCGACAACCTGGAAACACCTCCCGGTTTTAAGATCTCAAGGGATAAGGCAATGCGTTTTAATGGCCGTTTTAAACACGGATGGTCTATTTCCATGGCGCCTGTTGAAATGGCTACAGGGGTGCCTTTCCACTTCAACGGTCATAGTTATTCGGTGAAACCTTATCAGCATCAGCGGGCGCCTTTCCAGGCCGGAAAGATCTACCTGGATATCAATAAAGCCTGGACAATGGAAGAATATGAAGCAGCGCTACAACTCCCTGGTAAACATGAATTCTTCGTAGCTGAAGACGAGCAACTGGTGCAGGTTACAGAAGAGAACAGGATCAGGTTGTTCAAGGGCCTGCATAAGCGGCAGTTCAGCCTGTTCCCTGTTCATAATATCAAGGTATCCGACTCCGCGTTGCTGATCACCAAAGGCCCGGAACAATCTCCCAATCTGAACGAATTGAAAGGAACGACGTTTCTCGAAGAACTGAAAACTTATCTCGCACCCAAACCAAGGCTCAGGTTATTTTGTATCGATGGCGCCTTGCAGCCTTATCTCCGCTCACTCAAGGAATACCGTGTATTCCATTATGATCAGGGTTCGATGGATGATTGCAGCCTCCTGCTGGCCAGGAAAGAGTTTTCCATGGACATTGAAAATGACAACCAGGTAGTGATCGATCATAGCAATATGATGATCACACGAAAAGATGATTCTGTAAATGTAAAATCGGATGCACCGGATCATCTCATGCGCCTGTTCGCCTATAATCACATAATGCAGCAGGC
>NZ_JBQCGW010000318.1:0-15631 GCF_051955275.1 Pseudobacter sp.
CAATTTCCGTAAACACCTTTTCCAGAGAAGTTCCGGAGGCGGAATACGTAATTTTCTGGGCCAGGCCATTGGCACTCACATTGAGGAGCGCAGCAGTTAGTAAGAGTACAGTCAGCTTCATTGCTAATAGCATTTGGACAATCCCCCGTTGCCTCAACCAGGCGAATGGGGAACAATAAGCAGTTTTTCGCATACATTTGCATTGTTTGGGTTATGAAAGCAGTCTTCCCGACTATATTTATCAGCCTGAACATTTTCCGTTCCGATGGCCGTCGGAACGGTTTTGTTTTCAGGCCTGCCTTATCTGTTTATTGAACTTTTAAAATGCGATCCTCAAATTTCAGTTTCAGGTCATTATCTGATAAAAATGTGATTACATCTGCCAGTGATACGCCCCTGCTCATTTTACCATGGAATTTAATGGCGGGTATGGTCCCTTCATAGCGCACTTCTATATCATACCAGCGTTCCAGCTGCCGCATGATTTCTGACAGCGGCATGTCCTCGAAATTGAAATGTCCGTTTTTCCAGGCCAGTATCTGGTCAGTATCCACTCCGGGAGCGATGGTGATGGCATTCCCGATCCTCGCCTGCTGGCCGGGTTGAAGGATTTCTGATTGATCCCCTTTTTTCACTCTTACCTTTCCGTCGATCAATGTTGTTTTACTACTACTTTCATTGTCGTAGGCATTGATATTGAAGCTGGTTCCCAGCACTTCGATGGAAGACCGGTCTTCCATCTCCACCACAAATGGCTGGGCTGCATTTTTTGCCACCTCGAAATAGAGCTCGCCAGTAGCGCCAATAACCCGCTTATCCCCGGTAAAGCTGGCGGGGTATGTGATGGAAGAGGCAGCATTCATCCATACTTTGGTGCCATCAGGCAAAGTCAGTTTGTATTGTCCGCCCCTGGGGGTACGCAAAGTGTTTGTCATTACTTTATCATCCGTGGCCCCATTTGGGCTGTAAACGATGGTTCCGTCGGATTGCTTTTCTATAGCAGCTGTCCCTTGCCGGGCAATGATTCCATTGGTGGCGCTATCGAGCAGGATGGAAGATCCATCGGCAAGTGTGAGTACGGCTTTATTGGTGCCAGGCAAGATATCTTTTGCGGAAACAACGCTCTGTACTGCTGTTGTTCCGGTGTTTTGCCTGAACAGTAAGAAATAGGAACCTGCTCCGAGGGTCAATACAATTACGGCGGCCCATTTGAGCCAGCCGGCAGATTTTACGGGAAATAAGGACCTGCCTGGTTTTGCGCTGGACGGATCCTCCAGGCTGGCTATTTTCATAATGACTTCCCGTATCTGTAACAGCCTCTCTTCCTGCATTGGCTGGCCGCTGGTATCTCCCTCAGCCATGGCTTCCCTGATCAATTGCCTGCTTTCTGACTCATGCGTTGCATCTGACATCAGTTCCACCAGCTCTTTCAGCTCCGCCTCCGTAGCCCCCTGCTGCATTGCCTTATTATACAATTCATTTATACGATTCATATAGGATAATAAATACTTTCCTATAGAGACAACCTTCACTATCTGTTTTGGGGGAGTGGGCTACAAAATTTTTTTCGCTTCCGCTAAGATCAGAATAATGGGGATGGATTTATCTAATCTTGAAGTACAATAAGCCCTGATATTTCGCATAGCCTGCTCCAGATGCGACTTGACCGTTTCAGCAGAAACATTCATGTGCAAGGCCGCTTCTTCGCGTTTATATCCCTGCTCCTTAATAAGATGGTATGCTTCGCGTTGGCGGGGGGAAAGTTGCTGAACGGCTTGCTCCAGCAAATCAGTCAGTGCATTCTCCTGAATTTCTTCCTGATTTACTTCTTTGTAAAAGCCGGCTACCCAGCTTTTCACGTCATTTTTCTTGCGCAGGGATTGCTTGATGACGTTCAGGGCCATGTTTTCAGCAACGGTGTTCAACCAGGCGGTGAAATTGTCGAGAGAGGGCAAGATGGAGCGCTTCATCCAAACTTTGAGGAATAAGTCCTGCACTACTTCTTCAGCCATCCATTGGTCGCCGGTCAAACGAAGAACGGCATGATACACACCTATGTGCTTTGCCCGCATGAGCTGGGTAAAAGCAGCTTCGTCGCCGGATGCTATTTGCAATAGAAGCTCTCGTTCATTGTGAAGTAGCGCAAACAAGAAGGTACGTTGATTATGGGTTTAGGTATTCAAATGTAGGGGTTTTGGTTCGAAAATGATATTTCGAAGTGATGCCACAGAGGAAATCGGGAACCATATACTCTTCCAGGATACCGCTTCCCGGGCAGACTTGCTGGAACAGCTTGTATCATTGATAACCTATACAGTTATTGTTGTCAGTGGAGGACCAGTCGAGAAAGGTTTTGAAAACGGGCGAAAATCATCCCCAATTTAACTCTTGTCTTTCCAAAGATAAGGGCACAAAAAGTAAAAAACCGGAGCTCTTGAGAACTCCGATTTCTGTCTTTACACAATTTTTCATTATGTCAGATCCGTGATTGGGACCTATTTCTTTTGTTCATTATTTGAACGGGCCTTCGTCAATTCCACCATCGCCTTCAGTTTATAGAACTCCTTATCATCCGAGCCTGCATAACCGATACCCGTCTGATTGATATTACCATTTGCATCGATAATAAATTTCTGAGGTGTTCCGATTGCGTCTAATGCTTTAAATATCGCCTCATCCTTATCAAATAATATATCCAGTTCATAACCCTTTTTAGCAATGTATGGCCTCACAATTTCCGGAGTCTCCCCTATATCAATCACAAATAACCGGAATGGCTCATTCTTATATAAATCAACCGCCCGTTCAAATGCGGGGAATGCAGCCACACAAGGTTTACAGGCTGTACTCCAAAAGTCGATCACCACAATTTTCCCTTTATAATCAGCAAGCTTCACTTCCTTACCATTCATATCCCAAAGCGGCACATTTGGCAAAGGTTTAGGTTCTGCGAACCAGGCCTTTTCAACCTCCTTGTAGATTTTGTGATAAGCCTCATCCTGTAATGATGAAACATATTTATCCGCCTCAGCCTTTGTAGCCTTTTTAACTTTCTGATAAACCGTTTTCAGCGTTTCGCTAGTCTTTGCTGTGGAATTAGCTTCACGTACTGCTTTATCAAGCGTGTCCAGCGCACGTTGGTACTGGCCTGCAGCTGCCAGGATAACAGCATACCGGTTAAGATAATTGGCTTTCGAATTTCTAAAATATGCCATACTTCTGAAAGGCCCGGCTTTCTCATTCGAACTTTCGATAGTTTTCATTGCCAGGTCCACTTTTCCCAGCTTCGCATTTGCAACTGCATTCACTTCCAATAAAACACCCATTCTTCCAAAAATGTCACTATGGAGTTTTTTCTCTATTTCTTCTATAAGCTGTTTCGAGATCTGTTCCACTTCAGCAAGGTGTTTGTTATCATCAACCCAATATTCCAACTGATTACTTAACTCAAATAACTGGAGCGGAGTTAATTTGGTATTGGTGGTTTTATAAAATTTATATTTTTCAATATTCCCATTAATCAGCCAGTCTACCGCCAGTTGCGCACGATATTCCGGATTTTTGACTTCCATCCCGTTATAGAACTTTTCTGCATCCTCTACTTTTACGATTGCATAAAATTCCTTACTGTTTTGTTGAGGTGCTTCCTGTGCCCAAACCGAGCCGGATATCAACACCAATAGAAGTATTATTCTCATTTTATTATTTTACTATTTAAACAAATCTGCCAGTTTCGCTTCCAATTCCTTTCCATGAAGGTCTTTCGCAACAATATTTCCCTGTTGATCGATCAGGAAATTTCTCGGAATAGCCACAATATGAAATCGTTTGCTGATCTCCGATTCAAACCCCTTTAGATCACTGATATTGGTCCAGGTGTACTTATCCGCCTCAATGGCCTTCTTCCATAGATCTGGCCTGGTATCCAGCGAAACTGCGATCACTTCAAAGCCCTTCGCTTTATATTTATTGTAAACCGGGATCAGTTCACGCCCTTGAGCCCGGCATGGTACGCACCAGCTTGCCCAAAAATCAATGAAGGTATATTTGCTTTTAGTGGTGATCTCTTTCGTTGAAACCTTCTTCCCATTTATATCAGCCATTTCAAAGTCGGAGTAGGTAAAGGGAGCTTTTGCATCGTTGGTTGCCAGGTTCGAATTGCTATTTTCTGCAGCGGCACTACCACTGGCGTCATTTACAGCCACAGTAAACTGCTTTTTTGATGGAGGCAGGCACATCAGATCGTTACACGCCATATACCTGATAACCAGAACCAGATCGGTCTTCGTCTCCGATTTAAGCTTTACCGTTTGCGTAAAGGTCACTCCCTGTTTATAATAGGCAACCTCTTCGCCTTCCTGCTTAACAACACCTTTCTCTGTAACCTTACCAATTAATTCTATATTATCATTATCGGCGAACAAAAATTCAGTAGGCATGCCCATGCCCCCTTCGGTTTGCGGATAAATATGATAAGGCGCCTGTATAGTAGCTATAAAATTTACTTTGTAGGTCAGCGGAGCAATTCTCTCGCTGGTAAACTTCCAGGAAACCGGGTGGTTATCCTGTGCAAATCCCAAAAACGCCATCCCGCTAAGGATGATAAATAAGATTGATCTTTTCATGGCTTTACACTGTTTTTGATATACACTATTACACGCTGAAAAGGTTTAAGCACCTTTACGTGCCATCTCAACCATCTGCACCACTTCCTCTGCGGCGGCTTCCGGGCTGCCAGAAAAACCTGAAGCTTTAAAGCGGATTTTGCCGTTACCATCGATAATAAACTTGGCAGGTATGCCATCTACTTTCATCAGCGTAGCTGCTGGGGGCGCCTTGGTAGCAGGGTCTACTTTATCCATATACAATGCAAAATTATAATTACGGGCACTCAGGAAATTTTTAGCATCGGTTAACGGATCAGGCACATTGTCCCAGGTATGGATGAACAAAAACTTAACGTCCGGATCATTCACATACCGGTTGACCGCCATCTGCATGGCAGGAAAAGATTCAACACAGGGACCGCACCAGGTGGCCCAGAAATCAAGAATAATCGTCTTGCCTTTAAAGTCGGCCAATGAAACCGTTTTCCCGTCAATATCCTTTACCGCAAATGCCGGTGAATCTTCGTTAATCATCTTAGGGGCAATTTCAGCTTTGATCTTACCAATAAAATCACTTTGCAGTTCGGCGATATAGGCATCAACGTCTTTGCCGGGGTTTAATTTGGTGTACGCTTTTCTCACCTCATCAATGTAGCGCTGTTCAAATTTTCCGGCTTGCACGGCATTAGCCAAAACAGGCAGGGCATACTCATATTTACCTTCAAGGCTGCTCGATAGAAATGCATAATTCAAAGTCAGTTCCGCATCTCTGTTCTTTACATTATTATAAGCCTCTGCTGTATATTTATATGCCTCTTCATTTTTACCGGCTTTAAAAAGAAGCTTACCGTACAGGTTGATGTAATCAAAATAGGTTGACCGGGGATCTAGTTTGAAAGGGCCCGATGGAGCTTTTAAAGCTTCTATTTTTTGGGCCATTGGCAGTTCCTGCGTCATAATCTCCAGAGCAGCGGTTTTATCAACCGGTGCCATATACCCTATTGCCATTGTTAGCGCTCCCACTTTAAATACAGGATCCTCCATTAAATGGATATACTCTATAACTTTTTCTGCATTTGGAACTTCAGCATAATAGCTTGAAACCATACTTTTTTCCATATCCAGATTAACGCCCGGATAAGCCTTTACCAGTGATTGGAGATGTGCCTCCACATTCTCAGCTCCGTTAATCTTTATGAATGACATCATCCGCAGCATCCGTGCATTATCAGTATGCGGATATTTCTTAAGGAGTATTTTGGTTACTGCATCCTTCTTTTTTTCATCCTTGCCATAATACTGAATCAACAATTCCAGGTCTTCCACCGTTCCGTTTTCCAGGGCTTTTATCTTCTTTTGAAGAACAGTCTGATTTTTTTCATTTTTTAAAGCCGCTAATTTTGGATTAGCAGGCTTTTTTTGCTGAGCGAACAAGCTCAGCGAAAAAAGCATAATAATTCCTACAAATAACCTTTTCACGTTTATCTTATTATGAGTTAATATTTATGAAGTTTATAAGCCTGATATACTTTCACTCCCGTTCTTTAAACTATTTAGCACTTGCTGTAGCGTTATTGGAAGCACGGGCCCTGGTGATCTCAACCATCGCCTTTAATTTGTAATATTCACGATCTGTGGAGCCTGCGTAACCAGAGCTATAGAACCTGATATGACCAGCAGGATCAAAAATTATTTTAGTAGGTGTTGCCCGGATATCGTACATCTTATTTTCTTCATCCCTTAATACTTCCAGCTTAATGGGTTTCTGGGCAGCAAAGGCTTTTACAGTGGATTTATCTTCGAAAATATTGACTACAAACATTTGAAATTCATCCTTCCTGTAATCAGCTACAACCTTCTCAAACCCTGCAAAGGCGGCAACACAGGGAGTACAACCCGTTGTCCAAAAATCGATCACTAAAATTTTGCCCTTGTAATTTCCCAGGTTAACGTTCTTTTCATCCAGTGTTAACATGTTTACGTCCTGCACAGGTTTGTTGGCAACAAACGAAGTTTGAGGTTTAGCATTTTCTGCCACTCCTGTTAATTTTCCCTCTAGTGTAAATTGCGGGGTGGCAACATATAATTTCTCCACCTTTTCATAGCACTTTTTATAGGCTTCCTCCTGCAATGATTTTAAATACTGGTCGAAACCTTTATCTGATCCCTTCACCTTCTCATATACATCCTTGAACGTTGCCACCATATAAGGATTGGATTCTGCTTCCCTGAAAGCTTTACTCAATGTATCAAATGCAATTTTATACTCTCCTGCGGCTGATAACACCATCGCATACCGGTTCAGGTAATTAGACTTCAAATCCCTGAAATATCCATGTTCGCTGGCTGAAGCCAGGTACCTTCCTGATGATTTAGCGATCACGGCCCTGGCAACTTCAATATTTCCGAGCTTTGCATTGGCTGCCGCATTTACTTCCATTATAACCGATTTCCTATCTGCGATGTCATTATTTTCGTCCAACAGCTGCTGTGAAATTTGTGCTACATCATTATATAACTTACTCTCATCAAGCAATTTCTCAACAGCATAGGATAGAAAAAGCGCTTGACGGTACGAAAACTTAGGATTCGTTGCTTTATAAAACCTGTAACGTTCTACATTCCCTTTTGATAACCACTGCAAAGCGAGCTCCGCGCGAAAATCGTTCAGCGCCGTAGGGGCCAGGTTTTCAGCAGGTTCTTTTAGCAGCTGGTTATACTTCTTTTCCATATCCTCCACTTTTTCAATAAGCATGAAGTCCTGGATACCGTATTTTTTGTTGCTTGCTGGTTGCTGAGCCATGACGGAGCTGGAGATCAACAGCAATAAGATAATTTTTTTCATATTTGTGTACATTAGTTTACTATTCTAATATTCAGCAGGCATTTTCCTGTGATGAATGAATTGCCGCTTCAAAACGGCAATTCATATCATAATATCGGTTAAGGGTTTTCTTCAAGACCTTTGCTTTCGCTGAGCATGCGCTCTCCAAATTTAAGCGCGAACCTTTCAGGCTTAAGTTGATGTGTAGCGGTCACTGCGCCGTCCGGACCATATATCCTGTGTGTAAAGTCAATATGATCGTTATATACCGGATCAACGGAGAGCCGGCGCATATCCAGCCAGCGTAATCCGGAGATGGCAAACTCACGAATGCGTTCATCCAGAATGAATCTCACCAGGTCCTGCTGATTTGCAGCAACACCGGAGGGGACAAGAGCATCTGTGCCTGAAATCCGTTTGGTCCGCAAAAACTCCAAATCGCTCACTGCTCCGGACAGATCATTTGACCTGGCCTTACACTCTGCACGCATTAAATATAAATCGGGTAGCGAGGGGCCGACATTTATTCCGAGGAAGAAATCCGTATTCCGGCGCCTCATTGCGAGTGGATATTCTTCACCCGTACTTAATCCAAAAGGGGAATACAAATTCAGGCGCATGTCAGTTGGCTCATACAAGGCAGCTGTTTGAGGACTAAAAACAAATGCATCAACAGCTTGAAACTGAAACCAGCCTGCATTAATATTATAAATGATTTCTTTGTTGTCAGCCGCGATAGGTACATTGGTCAGCCCAAAAAAGCTATCCGGAAACCAGGAGCCTTCTGCATCCTGGTGATCGGGATTCAGTACCAATGAATAATCATACAGTTCCATTGGAATCTCAGCCTTATCCACTTCTTCAAACGCAGCATCAAGATGTGTTCTGGCCGCGGTGAAATTATTCATCGCCATATAAACCCTGGAAAGGTAAAATTCCGCTGCCAGCCTGGAAATCTTACGGCGATGTGTTATTGCACCCAAATGGGGCAAAGATTCAGTTAAATCACTGATCACTAAATCATACCCTTCCTGCAATGTTCCTCTTTTAAAATCGGTTTGAGTCACATCTGCCGCAGTAAGGTTGGGTATCCCCAGATCGGTATTTGCAGTGGCAGCATTGTAAGGTTTGGTGAAATCAGATAAGAACATGAAGTTGCAGATTGCACGACCCGCCCGGGCTTCAGCGAGCAATGCCCGCTTCTGTTCTTCAGTTCCGCCTTGTGACCCCATGACTTCATTAATGACTTTATTAAAAAGGTAAAGCTTCCTGATGTAGTTCGATTCGCCTGTAATTTCAGCGGGCAGTTCAGCAGCATCATACACCCGCGCTTCATACCGGAACAAACGTTGTTGCCGGAGCAAGGCAGAGCCATTCAGGTTGCTGAAACCTGGTTGCAATGCAGCCATCTCATCCCCCTGATATACCGAGGCAGTGAATTGGGTTGCCAGATAATTGGCATTCAATATCTTCTCATAGTCCGCTGTATTTATAGCAATTGCCTGTCCTTTAGGTACAATTTCCAGGAATTCACGTTTACAGGACACCTGGGAGAACAGCATTATCAGCGCAAACGAGCCTATAATATATTTTTCAAAATTTTTCATATCTGATCCTGTTTGATAATTAAAAACTGACGTGTGCACCCACACTGATTGTTCCCTGAGCGTCTCGCGTTCCGCCCAAAAATTCCGGATCTATCCCGTTTTTATTGGCCGTCCATAACAATAAATTGTTGACCTGGATCCGGAAGGAAACACTCTGTGCATGAATTGCGTTTACCACTGTTCGCGGGAGGCTGTATGATAAGGTGATATCACGGAGTTTTACATATGCTCCATTTAGTGCATATCGCTGCGACTGACTAAAGTAGCCCAGGTTGCGGGCAGCTGCCAGATCGCCTGAAGCAACATATCTTGGGATATCTGTTTTAAGCTCATCACCCGGAGCCTTCCAGCGGTTCAGAAATTCTAATGGCAGCGTATTAGTTGCAAAAATGGATTCAAATGTCACCGGATTCACGTTATTGGTTATCTTATAGCCTCCGCTGTAAATCATGCTTGCACTCAGATTGAAAGATTTATACTGAAAACTATTCTGGAGCCCGCCAGACCAGACAGGTTGGGTAGTACCTGCATAAAGGATATCTTCTGGTTTTGTTACATTGATTTCCGAGGTGACCTTACCATCAGCAAGCCTGACTTGCGGATCCCCCTCCGCATTCAGACCACCATAATTGTAGATGAAAAGGGTATTTAAAGGATAATTTACCAATCTATCCCGCAAAATCAGTTCATCTCCTGAAACAGGCGGATTCTGACGCAAAAGCGTCAGCTTGTTTTTATTGTAGCTGAAGGTCAGCCCGGTGCTCCAGGTGAAGTCAACCGTCCTGATGTTTGTGGAATTCAATCCGATGTCTATCCCTTTATTATCCAAATTACCAAAGTTGCCAATTACACTGGCATAACCCGTAAGCGGGGAAGTAGAGAGTTCGCCGATCAGGTCTTCCGTTTTCCTGATATATCCATCAATTGATCCGCTCAACCGGTTTCTGAATATGGAAAAGTCGATACCGGCATTGTAAACCTTTGTGCCTTCCCAGGTCAGCTTGGTGTTAGCCGGGGAGCTTAATAAGTAGCCTCCGCCAGTTACGTAATTAGGATCATTATGAGCAGTCAGAATATCGTAAGATGATGCCGCTCCTGCCACAGGGGCATTTCCGGTAATTCCGTAGGTCAGACGAACATCCAGTTGACTCAGCCAGTTCACCGTTTCCATGAATGCTTCACCACCTACAGCCCATTTACCACCAATGCTGTAAACCGGTCTGTTCTGCGCGGATCTGTCCCTGCCGAATAAATTACTCTCGTCTATCCTCCAACTGGCATTCAAGGTATATTTCCTGTCGAAAGTATAACCCAGATTAGAAAAATAGGAAGTGGTCCTGGAAATTCGCCCCTCTGAACCGCCAACATTGTTTGGTAAAAATACAGTTCCGCTGACCCCGTTTATTCCTAAACCCAGACGTGCCAGATCTACAGCTCTTGATGTTTGAAGTTGGTCATCCCATCCGTAATAAGTGGCAGTAGCAGTAACCGGCGTGCTGCTGGTGGCTTGCTGGCCAGCCATGAGGGTGAATTGATGCTGATCCCAATCGCGGTTGAATACAAGCTGGTTTCTTACCGTCCAGGCCCTGGAAGTATTGCTTTCGGTCACCAACCTGCCGCCTATTTGAGGAAGATTGTAAACCGGAGTTACGGTAGTGTTTGCGGCTTGTGTAAATTGCATAACCTGTGTTCTCATTTCATAATGGTCTTGCAGCCTCACTGCCCGCGTATTGGTATTACCCAAATTATAACCGTAAGTTCCCTGGAAGTCCAGTCCTTTCAGGATATTGATCTTCAGGCCTCCGACCAGCCTCGCAAAAATCCCATTGCTGGTACTGTAAGCCCTGTCCTGCTCCAGTAATGGATTATAATCAAGATTGATGCGGCTTCGTGATTGGTACCTGTTCCGGAGAGAATCCGAAAGGGGAATGTTTCTGAGATTACCCAAATAATTTATGTTAAGTGGATTGCCATTTGCATCCTTGAACAGCTGATAAGGAACAATGCTGCGATCGGGCTGATAAGTGTTTCCACTTCGGGTAACCGTATTGGTTAGGTCTGCACTCAGGGATGCGGTTATCCTTTTATTAATGGTCAGTGTATTGTTCAGATTAATTTTGTACTGATTGTACCTGTCTCCCGGTGTGTTGTTTTGCGTACCGATATGATTTAATGAACCATAAAAGGTATGCACCTTTCCACCTCCGGAAACAGATAAGGTCTGATTTACCATACCTGCATTTCTGACAAAAAGATCTGCAATCTGAGCGTTATTGGAGAGCCTGGCAAGGCTGTCCAGCTTAAAGTCTGCCTCCGCCTGGCTGATGAGGTTTCGGGCGCGGTCATACCCTATCTGTAAATGAGGCAGGTTTCCAAATATAGTGTTAACGGACCTCCAGTCCGGGAAAAACGGATAGTATTGTGGAAACAGTTCTCTTGACAGTGCAATGAACTGCTGCGAATTCATCCGCTTGACGTAATCCAGGTCCGGACGGCCCTGAAATGCATAATACCCATCGTAGTTGAACGACAGCCGGTCACTGGCCACCCCTTTTTTAGTGGTGATGACGATGACGCCGTTTGCTGCTTTTGCTCCCCAAATGGAGGCTGAGGTAGCATCTTTGAGAATGGTGATATCTTTTACATCCTGGGGGTTTACCTGTTCAATGTTGCCTTCGAATTCAATACCATCAACCACTATCAAAGGCCTTGTAGAGGTTAAAGGATTCTCGCCGGTTGGCAGTGAGCTCTGCCCCCTGACCAGCAAACCACCCGGGCCCCGGGTAGTCAGCCCCGGAACCAATCCTTCCAAACGCGTTAAAATATTGGGTGTAGTGGTACGGTTCTGCATCACTTTAAGGTCTGGTTTCGCAAAAGACCCCGCAGAACGTTCCCGGGATATCTCCTGGTAACCTGTATTGAATTTAACTTCCACCTCACCTAAGCTGTTGTTTACAGGGCTCATTTTAACCGTTCCCAGGTCGCTCGCCGCCTTAAGCAGAACCGGCTCATACCCAACGTAACCGATGATCACAGTGGCATTATCCTTCACATTTTTCAGGAAAAATTCTCCATTCTCGTTAGTGGTCGTTCCAACCTTGGAATCCTTGACAAAAACAGAGGCTCCCGGAAGGGGTCGGCCCCGCTCATCTACCACTTTCCCGCGAATATCAATCTGCTGAATTTTGTCAATGACCTTATCAATCAGAACAGGTTCTTTTTTCTTTATTGAAACAATTTTCCCTTTGATCGTATATTCAATATCCGATCCTTTCAACGCTTCATTTAATGCTTCTTCTAATGAAGCGTTTTGCAAGGAAACAGTAACTGGCTTAATACCTGCCAGTAGCTTGCCGTCATAATAAAAATCATAATGACTTTGCTTACGGATTTCCTTTAATACCGATTCAAGCGAAGCGTTGGTTTTGTTCAAAGTAATCCGCTGGCCGAATGTGGCGGCACTTACCTGCATTAAGGATGCTATTAATAATACGGTGGTGAGTCGCATAATAAGCAGTAGTTTGTAGTAAAGCCGTGTAGCCATACCTAATTTGGTGATGCAAATTCTATACATTTGTACAGGTTTGGTACGCAGTATGCCCGGAACTTCCTACGGTATAAGGGCAGCTGCAGTTTCAGTTATTAATTTTAATCGGATCCAAACTAGAACCAGATCTTTAAACAGATCTGGTTTGTTTTTACTTAATGCTTAACATTTCTGTTGAAGGAATTCTATCATTTCAGTTTTGGTTTTAGTTTTGGTTTTGGTTGACTATTCGCTTATCAGTTTCAATTTTCTACCTGGATATGATAATTTTTTTCCCTTCGATCCTGAAATGAACCTGTCCTGCCGCTTCTACCGCCTGCAAAACTTCCGATAATGTTTTATCCCTGGAAATCCATCCACCCGCCTCCATCTCATTGGGAACTGAAGCATCGTACACGACCTCTACATCATACCATCGGGCAATTTTGCGCATGGCTGTCTTAAAATCAATGTGGTTAAGGTAGAAATCACCGCGCGTCCAATCTATTACCTCTTCAGTACTCACTTCCCTGACCTCCAGGTTTTTACCATTGTTAATTGATTGCTCGCCAGGTTTGATGATTTTGCTGGAAGTGCCTGTAGTTATTTTTATTGATCCTTCAACTAAAGTAGTTGCTATGGCTGGCTCGTTGCTATAAGCATTCACATTGAACTGGGTTCCCAATACCTCAACCTGTTGGGAGGCATTCTTCACAATAAAAGGATGTTGTTTGTTTTTAGAAACCTCAAAATAGGCCTCCCCGGTAAGAAGTTCAACTTCCCTCTTTCCTCTGCCAAAATCTGAAGGGAATTTAATGGTAGTTGCCGTATTTAAATATACTTTTGAACCGTCAGGCAATACAAAGTTATAGGTCCCCCCATTGGGTGTACTGGCTGTCAAAGTCTGGACATTGGCAAAATCTCCCTGCTGCAATGTATCACCATCGGAATAGCTCATCCCATCCTTCTTAATCACCACACCATTTTTCAGAGCACTCAGATCAATCACTTTACCGTCGGCCAGTGTAATGGTTGCTTTGTTGCCACCCGGCTTAATGTCATCCTGAACTGCAATATGGGATTTATGATCTGAGTTTGGCTTACTGGAAAAGTAATAGAACCATACCCCTAGCGTAATGGCTGCGATTGCAGCGGCTGCCACTGCCACACGAGGCCAGATCCTGAGCTTTCTGTCAACCCCGGATGGTTCAATCCGGTGCTGCAATTTCTGCCAGGCATCAGTCCTGTCAGTCTCATTAAAAAAAGCCAGCTCGCCGTTCAATTCACTGCCATCTGTGAGTTGTTTCATCAATCCGGCTTGATCAGGGTGTAACTCAAGCCAAAGCTTCAGTTCCTGCTGCTGCTTCTCGTCCAGCTCATCACGAAGGCTTGCGAGCATCTGCTCCGCACGAAATAAGATATCGGCTTCCTCTTTCATATAAATAATGATCCCCGAACAAAAATTCGGGGTGACAAAGTGATAAAAAAAATTAAATGGGAAAACTGCCTGGGATGTAACCTGATACTCAGAATTTATTCGCTAAATGAAGACTCAGCAATATCAGGAAGGTTTCAGGTTTCAGCTTAACGCGTAAAAGTTGTAGAGCACGCTGCTTCTGGGTTTTTACGGTATTGACAGAGATACCGAGTTCAGCGGCAATTTCCTGATTTTTCATACCTTTCAAATAGGCCATCCTGGAGATTTGCTGCATTGCCTGGGGCAGGGTGGCTACGGCTGCATATATCTGTCCCATCACTTCCGCTTTGATCATATGATCCAATACCATACCCTCTTCCATGGTTTCAGGATCCTGCACAGCGAGGAATTTATCAACCACCTTATTATGCCTCATGAACTTTAAACACCCATTCCTCACAGCCACATACAGGAAGTTGCGCACTTTCACCGCATCCACCGTCACCATTTCCCTGTGCTCCCAATAGCTCACAAAGGCCTCCTGAACCAAATCTTTTGCCACTTCTTTATCATGGATCATCGTCCAGGCGAAATAAAGTAACCTGTCATGATAGATTTCGTGCACTACCTCCAATAATAATTTGGGGGATAACGAAGCCTGCTCACCAGACATTATGTTACGGCTGTTTCTCTTCATATCTTATAAATGCCAGCAAGCAACTTGGATAAGGGTAAATATAGTAACTTTTCCACTTATACGAGACAATGAGGAATTTCAGTTTTCTTTTGCGTACAACGATTCATCCAATCATAATTCGAAGGAGCGTTACATCAAAGACCTCGCATGGCTCACCAATTTTATAAAGCAGGTTTACAGGTCGAAGTCCTGATAGCAATCTGCCGAAAATGGATTAAACGTGATAGTAATTTTCAGGAAGGTTATAAAATAAGGAAGGACCGCTTTTTGAGCGATCCTTCTTTTCCTGGAGGTCCCGAGCAGATTCGTCAGGGACTTATAATGTATTGAAAACCAATGCGGCTGTTTTTCTGGTCGAGTAACGGTCGAGTAAGAACTGCCTTTCTGCACTTATGTCCGGCTTCACGAACATAATTTTCTTCCATCACTGCAAATATACAATTTTCCAAACTCCATGATATCCAGAACACATAGCATAACTTTTTATTATATTGCCAAATAAAAGAGACGTTACGCAACCCTTTCTCTATTCTTTTCAATACAAAGACGGGCTAAAGCTTTTTGACACCGGCTCCGATTTCAGGCAGCCGTTACAATTGTAGATAGTATGCATTCTTCATGAAACTTAATATACTAATATCACATTTTCACTAATGACCCAGCAAGAAATTGAACTGTACATATCTTCCATGATCAATCAATCTCTTGCCGGGCAAGACATTGAACATCCTAAGCTTGAATTTAAGAGCCAATGGTACGACCTGAAGGATGAGAAGACCAAAGCTTCATTTATAAAAGACACCACCGCAATGGCAAATACTGTTGGTCTTGATGGATTCATTGTTATTGGGTATGATGAATCGAAACAACAATTTATGCCTGTCCAGTTTTCGGATTGCGGGTTTCAGGACACTTCTGAGTTACCAGATAAAATTAACACGCAAGTCGATAGG
>NZ_JBQCGW010000319.1:0-84063 GCF_051955275.1 Pseudobacter sp.
AGTTACCGGAGGGGATGCGACGAATTGGCTAGATGTGCCGACAACTCAGGAGAAAGCCAGAATTGGGCGCTGCGGAACTATTAATTACTCTTTGATCCAGGTGATCTTCTCTTCTATTGGCTTGGGAGTGCGGGGAGCAGAAGGAACGCGTACATACCCCAGGTAAAAGAAGCCCATCAGCTTATCATCCGCTTCCAGTCCAACCATGGCTTTGGCCTGTTCAAAAAACGTGATACCACCCGTACTCCAGTAACCGCCGATGCCATAAGCCGTAGCCGTCAGGTAGATATTCTGCACTGCACAGGCAACTGCGGCGATCTCCTCAATTTCAGGAATATCCGCGTGGCGCTTCATGCCAATGGATATTACGTGGGAACAAAGCATGGGCGTGATGAGCAGGGAATCGTATTTACCCTGTTTGAACCTGGGACCGGCATGCGCCTTGTAAATAGCAGCCTGCTGGTCGGCCAGGGTCTGAAGGCCATTGCCACTATATATATTGAAGCGCCAGGGCTCAGTCAGTTTATGGTTAGGCGCCATATTGGCGTTATTGAGTACCTGAAGGATGATTTCGTCCGGGATAACCTTGCCGGGCTCGAACTGGGAAGTGAACACACTTCTGCGCTGCTGTATAACCTCGTTGATCGTCTGTGCCTGGGGCGTCAATGCAATGGAGCCGTTCATATTTTTCTGTTTGACCGCAAAGATATAGGATTATCTTTGGCGCCATAACCAACAACAATTTGATGTTAAAAGTAGGTATCCTGGGCGGCGGTCAGTTAGGAAGAATGTTATTGCAAGCCGCAGCAAATTATCCGGTTGAAACATTTGTGATGGAAAACGATCCGGAATGCCCGGCAGCCCATCTCTGTCATCATTTTACAAAAGGTGATATCAGGAATTATGATGATGTGTTCAATTTCGGTAAGGATCTCGATGCCATCACCATCGAAATTGAATCCGTGAACGAGGATGCCCTGGATGCCCTGGAACAAAAAGGTGTGAAAGTCTATCCCCGCCCTTCGGCCCTCCGCATCATCAAAAACAAGATCGTTCAGAAACAGTATTATAAAAACCTGCAGATCCCCAGCCCGGAATTTTTAATTACCCAGAACCTGGAAGGGCTCAAAGGTCATAGCACCTTTCTGCCAGCCGTTCACAAAATCGCACAGGGTGGTTATGACGGTAAAGGTGTTCAGGTAATTGAAAATGCCAGCGATCTCCACAAAGGATTCGACGCCCCCGGCGTACTGGAAAAAATGGTCCCCATCCAAAAAGAGATCGCACAGATAGTGGCCATCAATGCCAAAGGTGAGACCGCACTCTATCCAGCCGTTGATATGGTGATGGATCCCGTGCTCAACCTGCTGGATTACCAGATCAGTCCAGCCGAAATTCCACAGCAGACACTCTGGAAAATTGAAGCCATTGCACTGGCCGTGGTAAAAGGACTGAAAAGTCCCGGCATCTACGCAGTGGAAATGTTCATCGATAAAAAAGGAGATGTGCTGGTGAACGAAACCGCTCCACGTGTGCATAACAGTGGGCATCATACTATCGAAGCCAATTACAGTTCACAGTTCGATATGCTCTGGCGCGTGATCCTGGATTACCCGCTCGGTAATGCGGATCATATCCTCCCCGGCGCCATCGTGAACCTGGTAGGCGCAGAAGGATTCAGCGGTCCCGCCGTTTACGAAGGACTGGATGAAGTACTGAAAATGGAAAATGTATTCGTGCATATCTATGGAAAAAAAGAAACGAAGCCTGGCCGCAAGATGGGACATGTTACAATCGTCTCAAAAGACAGGCAGGACCTGAGTTTCAAGGCACACCGCATTAAAAACATATTAAAAGTAGTGTCCTAGCTACATATCCTGCCGCCGTTCATAACCTTTTTACAGTCTGCTACATTGAATTGAGTATTTTTAGCAGCCCGTAATTTATAAACTACATTCCCTGATACAAATGAAAGGTTTACGCTGGATAGCAACAGGATTACTACTCAGTAGCGTGATTATTGCCTGCAAAGACAAGAAGAAAGAAGAAAAACCTGCGGCGCCTGCACGCGGAAACGTAAGTCTCCAGGCAGATGCATTTATCGTAAGGACCACCTCCCTCAGTGAGAACCTGGAAATACCGGGAAATATCCTGCCATACGAACAAACAGAAATCAGGCCGGAAATTTCCGGCCGCGTTGTTCAACTGAATATCAATGAAGGCAGCAATGTTCAGAAAGGAACCCTGCTGGTGAAATTGTTCGATGGCGACTTGCAGGCTCAACTCAAAAAATTACAGGTACAGCTGCAGATCTCAGAGAAAACCGCAGAGCGTTACAAAGCCCTGCTCAAGATCAATGGCGTGAGCCAGCAGGAATACGATCTCAGCGAACTGGATGCCAATAATCTCCGTGCGGATATCGACCTGGTAAAGGTCAATATTGCAAAGACCGAGATCCGCGCCCCTTTCAATGGCCGCATGGGCCTGCGCCAGATCAGTCTTGGCGCCTATATCACCCCCACCACGCTCATTTCAACCATCAGTCAGGTTGGACAATTGAAAATGGAATTCTCCGTCCCGGAAAAGTACAGCGATGAAATGCGCAAAGGCCGCAATGTTACTTTCACGGTGGCCGGCACCAACCAGACTTTCAGCGCCAGTATCCTGGCCACGGAATCCGTGATCGAGTCCAATACACGTACGCTCAAAGTGAGAACAGTCATCAAAGGCAATCATGCCCTGCTGGTACCTGGTGCATTCGCCAAAGTATCCCTGCAACTGGGAGAAAATGACGAAGCCCTGATCGTTCCCACACAAGCCGTTATCCCGCAGGCACGCAACAAGCGTGTGATCCTGTACAGGGGTGGTGTTGCGCAGTTCCAGGAAGTAACCACGGGGATCCGCGACTCCTCTTTCGTTCAGATCACTGAAGGATTGAAGAAGGGAGATACCGTTGTGACCACTGCCCTGCTCTCCATCCGTGCCAACAGCAAAATCAAATTATCGAAAGTTCAATAATAACCGGTTATGAATATCTCTGAACTGAGTTTACGCAGGCCGGTACTGGCAACGGTACTGAACGTGATGATCGTGTTGTTCGGTATCATCGGCTTCACCTTCCTGGGCATCCGGGATTATCCGGCCATCGATCCGCCCAACGTGAGTGTGAGCACTTCGTATCCCGGCGCCAATGCGGAGATCGTGGAATCGCAGATCACCGAACCACTGGAAAAAGCCATCAACGGTATTGCCGGTGTAAAGAATATCACCAGTACCAGCAGCCAGGGCACCAGCCGTATCAACGTGGAGTTCGATCTCAGCATCGACCTGGAAGCTGCGGCTAATGATGTACGTGATAAAGTATCGCAGGCATCCCGCTCACTGCCGGATGACCTTCCCGCTCCTCCGGTGGTATCCAAGGCTGACGCCAGCTCCGATGCCATCATCTCCATGACCGTACAAAGCAATACCCGCAACCAGTTGCAGGTTACCGAATATGCCAATAACGTACTGGTGGAAAGATTGCAGACCATTCCCGGTGTGAGCTCCATCCAGGTATGGGGAGAGAAAAGATGGGCGATGCGCATCTGGTTCAACCCTGCCAAACTGAGCGCCTACGGCCTCACACCTACGGATGTTCAGCAGGCCCTGGCCCGCGAGAATGTGGAACTGCCTTCGGGTAAGATTGCCGGAAATGCCACAGAGCTTTCCATCCGCACTTTCGGACGTCTCTTCACCGAAGAGGATTTCAATAATGTAATAGTAAAGAATGTAGGTGGGAATGATATCCGCCTGAAAGATGTGGCGGAAGCCGTACTGGGCCCTGAGAACGAAGAGACCATCCTGAAAGAGAGCGGCGTGCCCATGATCGCACTGGCACTGGTGCCGCAGCCCGGCTCCAACTATGTGGCCATCTCCAATGAATTCTACAAACGCTACGAACAGTTACATAAAGAAGTTCCATCGGATATCACGCTCAACATTGCGATGGACCAGACCAGGTTCATTAAGCAGTCGATCTCCGAAGTGGAAGAGACCCTGATCATCGCCCTCATCCTGGTGGTACTGATCATCTACCTCTTCTTCCGCAGCTGGCTGATCGCCATCCGGCCGCTGATCGATATCCCTGTGGCCCTGATCGGCGCTTTCTTCATCATGTATGTCAGCGGGTTTACCATCAACGTACTCTCACTGCTGGGTATCGTACTGGCAACTGGTCTGGTGGTGGACGATGGCATCGTGGTAACGGAAAATATCTTCAAAAAAATGGAACAGGGCATGGATAAATACCGTGCTGCCAAAGAAGGTTCCAAAGAGATCTACTTCGCTGTTATCTCCACCAGTATCACGCTGGCGGTGATCTTCCTTCCTATCATCTTCCTGGAAGGGTTCGTTGGCCGCCTTTTCCGCGAGTTCGGTATCGTAGTGGCCGGTGCTGTATTGATCTCCGCACTCGTTTCGCTCACGCTGACACCGGTACTCAACGTTAAGCTCACACGAAATGTACATAAGCACGGATGGTTCTACCGCGTTACCGAACCTTTCTTCGAAAAGATGGAGCGCGGCTATTTCAATTCTCTCAGGGGCTTCCTTAAAGTTAGATGGATCGCCCTGGTGATCGTGCTGGTTTGTTTTGGCATCATCTTCTTTATCGGACGTGGATTGCAGTCGGAGCTGGCTCCGCTGGAAGACCGCAGCCAATTCAGACTCTCGCTCACCGCTCCGGAAGGCACCAGCTTTGATTATATGGACCGCTACGTGGATGAGATCGGGCAGCTGATGATCGACAGTGTGCCGGAAAAGAAGATCGTGCTCACCATCACGGCCCCCGGCTTCAGTGGCGCAGGTTCCGTGAACAGCGGCACCGTGCGTGTAACGCTCACAGATCCCAAAGAGCGGACCCGCTCGCAGGATGATATCGTGGCCATGGTGAACCGGAATCTCGGAAAGATCTCCGAAGGCCGCGCCTTCGCCATCCAGGAACAGACCATCTCCGTGAACCGCCGTGCAGGTCAGCCTGTGCAGTTCGTAATACAGAACAATGATTTCGAGAAGATCAAGGCCGTGCTTCCCAAATTCCTGGAAGAAGTGCAGAAGAGCAATGTGCTTACTAACGTGGATGCAGACCTGAAATTCAATAAACCGGAATTACAGATCGATGTTGACAGGATAAAGGCCAGCCAGCTGGGTGTGAGCATCGCCGATGTTTCTCAGACATTGCAACTGGCACTGAGTAACCTGCGCCTCGGCTATTTCTACCGCGAAGGCAAACAGTACCAGGTGATCGGGCAGGTAGCGCGGAGCGACCGCGATGATCCCACCGATCTCAAGAATATTTACGTACGTAATAACAGGGGCGAGATCATTTCCATGGACAACCTGGTAAGTATCCGGGAAGAGACCACGCCTCCTACCCTCTACCATTTCAACCGCTATAAATCGGCTACCATTTCTGCAGGAACTGCACCCGGTAAAACCCTGGGAGACGGTATCAAAGTGATGGAAGAGGTTGCAAAGAAATTGCTGGATGAGTCCTTTGCCACTTCATTGTCCGGTCCCTCGCGTGACTTTGCCGAAAGTTCCGGAAACACCAGCTTTGCCTTTATCCTGGCGCTGGTGCTGATCTTCCTGGTACTGGCCGCACAGTTCGAGAGCTTCATCGATCCGCTGGTGATCATGTTCACTGTTCCCCTGGCCATTGCGGGCGCGGTGCTCAGTCTCTGGATCTTCGACCAGACCCTGAATATCTTCTCGCAGATCGGTATGATCATGCTGATCGGTCTGGTTACCAAGAACGGTATCCTCATTGTGGAGTTTGCCAACCAGAAACAGCTCACCGGTCTGAATAAACGCGAAGCTGTTACGGAAGCCGCACAGGCGAGGCTCCGGCCGATCCTGATGACCAGTCTGGCCATGTCATTAGGCGCATTGCCGATTGCCCTCAGTCTTGGCGCTGCCGCCACCAGCCGTATTCCACTGGGAATCGTGATCGTGGGCGGTATCATGTTCTCCCTGGTGCTGACCCTGTATGTGATCCCGGCGATGTACACTTTCATGGTGGCTAAAAAACAGAAAAGTGCCATGGAGCGAGCTGAAGAAAACAACAACGATGGCCAGCCCAATGAGACTGTACCTCATCAGGATGCAACACATGCATAAACGAATTCAACTATGAGATCTCTTTGTTTTATTATATCCCTCTTTGCTGTAACGGTCAGTCAGGCGCAGGACGTCATGAGCCTGCAGGACGCCATCGCACTGGCACTGAGAAACAATTATGATATCCGCATGAGCAGGAATGACTCTGCCTCGTATGCGCTGGATAACGACTATGCCTATGCGGCTTTCCTGCCACGCCTCAATGCCACCGCCACCAAAGTGTGGAATAACAATTCGCAGAAACAGGAACTCCAGAACGGCAATAAACCCTCTGCCAACGGCATCCGCAGCAATAACCTGCAGGCGTCCGTGAACCTGCAGTGGACATTGTTCGATGGTCTGAAGATGTTTGTAACGCGCGACAAACTGGAAGAATTTGAACGCCTCGGCTCCCTGGGCGTTAAGAACCAGGTGGTGAACACAGTGGCCTCGGTAGTGAACGGTTACTTCGATATCGTTCGCCAGAAACAACAGCTCAAGGCCATCGAAGAGCAGATCTCCATCAACGAAGAAAGGGTGAAACTGGCCGACCGGAAACTTTCCGTTGGCCTGGGCAGCAAACCCGAGCTATTGCAGGCCCGTGTTGATCTGAACGCCCAGAAGGCGCAGCAGCTGCAACAACGAACCCTCATCGCTCAACTCAGGGATAATCTCAATCAGCTGATCGGCTTCAGAACAGGTTCGGTTTATGAGGTGAATGACAGTATCCCTATCAATACGGCACTCCAGTACGGCGATCTCCGCAATGAACTGGAAAAAAACAATCCCGGCCTTCTCTTTGCCAAAAAGAATATTGACATTGCTCAACTCACGGTGAAAGAAAGGAAAGCGGATTTTCTGCCCATCCTCAATTTCAATTCTGCCTATAACTTCTCGCAGACCCGTAATACCACGGTGATCAATACCTTCACCCCGCTCTTCAACCAGAACAAGGGGTTCAACTACGGTTTCGGTCTGAATGTACCCATCCTGAACGGGTTCAATACCCGCCGCCTGGTAAAACAGGCACAGCTGGATGTACAGTACCAGCAACTGGTGTACGACAATGAACTGACCAAAGTGGATGTAGGCCTCAGCAATGCATTCAAGGATTATGAACTGCAAAAGCAATTATTGCAGCTGGAGGAAGACAATATCACGCTGGCCAAGGAAAATGTATTCATTGCCCTGGAAAGATTCAGGCAGGGCGTGAGCACCTGGCTGGAACTCCGGGACGCGCAACAAAGCCTGGAACTCAGTTACAACAGGCTAATTGCCGCCAGGTACAATACCAAACTGGCAGAAACCGAATTGCTCAGGCTCAAGGGGAGTCTGGTATATTAAATTTATTTCTTCTGTTCTGCCACGATTATTTTTCTTTTCTTTGCGGTTCAAACCGCAAGATACATGAGTCCGCAGGTAGGAATTATTATGGGAAGTGACAGTGATCTGAATATTATGCAGGCAGCTGCGGATGTGCTGAAAGGCTTTGGCATATCCTTTGAACTGACTGTTGTATCAGCCCACCGGACGCCGATGCGCATGGTAAAATATGCAGCAGAAGCAAAAGAGAGAGGATTGAAAGTGATCATTGCCGGAGCTGGTGGCGCTGCCCATTTGCCCGGAATGGTTGCCAGCATCACCCCTCTGCCCGTGATTGGTGTTCCCATCAAATCGTCCAATTCCATTGATGGGTGGGACTCTGTGTTGTCGATCCTTCAAATGCCCAATGGCATCCCCGTGGCAACGGTAGCGCTCAATGCCGCCAAAAATGCTGGCATTCTGGCCGCCACTATCCTCGGCGCCTTTGATGCAGCCCTGGGTGAAAAAGTAGCCGCCTACAAACAACAACTGGAAACCGAAGTTTTACATAAGGTAGATAAGCTAAAATCGGAAGGCTGGAATAACAGCTTCGACTAACAGGTGAAGTATGAAAATTAAACTGTTCGATTACAAGGAAGTTCCATCATTTCCTTCAGGATCTGGTATTGAGTTTTATGACGATAAGGTATTTCTCGTGGGAGATGATTCAAGAGAAGTACTGGTACTGAACAAAAGATGGAAAGAGCTGGAACGCGTACCCCTCATAGCGGGTACGGAGCCCCGTGTACCCAAAGCTGTGAAGTCAGATCTGGAAGCCACTACCATCGTTACCATCAACCGGATCCCCCGCCTCCTCGTTCTCGGCTCCGGCTCCCTGGAAAAGAACCGTAACAAAGCCATCCTTTTCAACCTCGACAGCTACCTTAAAGACGAATTTGACCTTACTTCTTTTTACAACCGCATCGCCAAAACCGGTGTAAAAAATATGAATATCGAAGCGGCCGCCCTGGTAGAAGACCATATCATCCTGGGTAACCGCGGCAACCGCAAGAACCCCGTAAACCAACTCATCATCACCCGCAATGCCTTCTGGAAACACCAGGCGCAGGCAGAGATCTCCATCGTGGACCTCGAACTGCCGGTGAAAGACAAGAAAGGTATCGGTATCTCCGGGCTCTCCTACTCCATCCTCAACGACACCCTCATCTTCACAGCCTCCACTGAGCAGACTGATAATGCCGTTGACGATGGCTCTATCGGCGACAGCTACCTTGGGATCATCGAAAATGCTTCCAGGAAGATCGGCCGGAAAAGCCTTAAAGTGAATGAACTGATCAATCTGGGCGATGTGCATGAGCTGTTCAAAGGATTCAAGATAGAATCCGCTTGTATACAGTCAGAGAAATCAAATCGGTTGAAGCTTCACCTCGTGGCGGATAATGATACCGGGAAAAGCTATCTTTTTAAGGTTCGTTTAAAATGGTGAACCCGCTTCAGGGTTTACCAAATCCGTCTGCAAAACATACCCACACCTTTTAGGGGTACTATTGAGATTCTGTGGGGTGTGTTAGGGCTGTGGTGCTATACCGGGTTGTAGGATCGTATGTTTTGAAGGACCGATTTGTCAAACCCTTCCGCTGATGGACACACTGGAGGTGCAGCAGAAAATCACCTTATGGCAGTATCAAAAGCAGTACTGGCGTAACTTTTGAAGGAATGATTTGTCAAACCCTTCCACTATGGGTACACTGAACGTGCAGTAAATAAAAACGTTTATGGCATTATCAAAAGTAATACTGGTGCAACGAATGATTGATGACCTGATCAGACAGGCCGCTTATTTCCTGGAAGAGTCGGGAGAGTTCTATCCTTTTGCATTGTATGCGGATGGGCATCAACAGATCCGCAATATCAGCTTCTTTACCAAAGATGAATTTCCTGCAGCCGATGAAGTGCTCAAGGAATTGGAAGCACTTGTGCTGTCCGGTCTGAAAGCAGGTCAGTATAAAGCCGCTCTGATTGGAGTGAATGTTCATGCAGCTGCTCCCGGCGTATCACCGGAGATCCACAATGCCATGGAAGTACGCAGCTATGATGAGCATGGAAACCTTACGCTCCGCTATTCCAGATATCAAAAAAGAGAAGATGGATATGAGTTCAGCGAACTCATCGATCCCAATAATGATCCCAATAATTAGCAATAATTCAAAACTGCATTCCCTGTATTTCACCCAATATTGACTGATGCACCCTCGGAGCCATAGCGGAAGGGTTTGACAAATCAGTCTTTCAAAACATACGATCCCCAGCCAGGCGTTGCACTCCCCCCCAACACTCCCCACAAAATCTCAATAGTACCCCTAAAAGGTGTGGGTATGTTTTGCAGACGGATTTGTTAAACCCTGGAGCGAACCTAATCTTTGGGGCGAATGATGACGAATTCCTGCTCAAGCGCAAGACTGCTCTTATAAATACAGTCAATGAATTCCTTTCCATACTTCGCATAATACGGCATGAAGTTCTCCACGCGTTCCTGCAGGCCGCCCGTGGGAAACAATGCTTCACGGATCTGCCGAATCTGCTGTTGCTCGGATGCGTACTTCTTCTTTTCAGCACGGATCATTTTCTTTTCAAGCTCCTGCAAAGGCTTTACAGTACGGACTTTGAGGGCTTCGATATGGGCGATGAGAGACGAGTCGATCTGAGTGGCCTTCTCCCGGATAGTGTCATAGAGTTGTGAAGTGGCCTGTAATTCCTGGGTGAGCTTTAGATGACCATTGGCCTGGCGCGTAACCAGATGCGTGAGCAACTGCTGCTCCTTCTGGAAGAAGTCAGCGATCTGCAGGTCCATTCTTTCTACTTTTTCTTCCCATTTTTTTTCAACTACCAGGAAGGAATTGCGGACTACCAGAACGGGGTAAGGCACTTTGTAATGATGGAAGAGATCGCGGAGCTCAAGCCAGTAGCTGGTTTCACCGCCACCGCCAATAAAGGCGATATTGGGAAGCAGGGTCTCCTGAAAGAGGCCGCGGAGGATCACGTTCGGACTGAAGCGATCAGGATGATTGTTCAGTTCAACAGCTATCTCCTCTTTGGTGAAACGGATGCCGGTGTTGCGCACTTCATAAACATCGTTCTTCAGTTCAATGAGCTCACGGATGCCGTCTTTGAGATAAAAAAGATTTACGGCACGGGGATTGGCCTGCACCTTGTAATGTTCGCCGAGACGGGCGATCGTTTTTTCAACGATGCTGCCGGGTGTCTGGTGGAAGAGATCGTCTTCAAACACAGCCACCATCAGCTTTTTCACTTTTGCAGTGTCGGGAATGATGGTGATCAGGCCGTACTCAGCAAAGAGCTGGTGAATGAGTTTGAAAGTGGCGGTCTGAATATTTTCGCTGTTGAGATAAGCGTCTTTGAGCATAGTGATAAGCTCTTCGCCATGCGGTAGCACCGAGAGCTCACCGGCAATGCGGTGAATGAGCTGGTCGAGCCCTTTGGTATTCATGCGGCCTACAGCCCCCGTCTGGCGGGTGTTCCAGACAAGTTTGTCGCCACTGAGCCATACATTGCCCAGTTCATCGAGATCGGCATCTTCGCTGCCCATCCAGAAGACAGGTACGAAATTATATTCAGGCAGTTCCTTTTTGAGTTGGTCAGCCAGCCTGATGGTATGAACGATCTTGTAAATGAAATATAAATGACCGGTAAAGATGGCCGGTTGATGTGCGGTGGTAATAGTAAAGGTATTATCCTGCTGCAAAGCCTGGATATTGTCCTGTACTTTAGCCGAGGCAGGTACAATACTGTACTGATCGGTCAGCGCCTGGGCCAGGAGTTTTCTTTCCTGGATGAACTGCTGCCGTTCCCTGATGGCTGCTTTGATACCTTCGAGGTTTGGGAGATGTTCGTAGAACGGACGTAACTCCGGTGATTCCTGTAAATAATCGATCACCACTTTGGAGAAATATCCTGTTTTGCTGTATGGGAGTTGTGTAGTGCTACAGTTCATAAGCGGACATAAAAGTACGACTTGCCTATCTTTAAAAAATCCTTTGGCCATATTTAACAAAGCCTAAGTGAATTTTGTTCAGCCGTCTATTTCCTTTCCACGTTAAAAGCGTTGTAATCCATACTGGGCGTGGCATGAGTGAGGATCTCCTCTACTGCTTTGCCTGTGCCCGCGGCCAGTGAGAGGCCAAGCATGGCATGCCCGCAGGCGATCACCAGGTTGCTGTAACGGCTATGCCTGCCGATATAGGGAAGTCCGTCAGGGGTAAGTGGACGGTAACCATGCCAGATTTTTTCGGTTGCGGGGAACTCAACAGGCAGGCTGGGGTAATAGAGTTTGGCCGCATTGTAGATGGCCTGCGCCCGCTTCAGCAGTGTAGGAGAACCAAGACCGCTGATCTCCATGGTGCCGCCCATGCGGAGGTCGGCCCCCATCGGGGTCATTGCCGTACGATGGTCTACCAGGATGGCAGGGTATTGAAGGTTGCGCTCCACATTGGGGAAGGTCATGCTATACCCCTTACCTGCCTGCATCAGCAGTTGGATGCCCAGTTGTTTTGTGAGCATGGGCAGCCAGGAGCCGGGCGACAAGACCAGTTCATCGCAACTGAATCTGCCTTTATCCGTGATCACGGCCGTTACTTTATCTCCCCGTTTTTCGAAACCGGTAATATTGGTATTGAGTTGGAATTTTACGCCGTTCTGTTCAAGCTGTGCTTTGAGGGTGCGCATGAAATCGCCGGGATGAAGATGTGCATCTATCGGGTAGAGCACTCCTCCCCTAACCCGGGTCTCCACTTCAGTTTCCATATCCTGCACCTGCTGTGCGTTGCAGATAATGGTTTCCAGTCCGAGCTCATTGGCTTCTTTTGCGAGATCATATTCCTTTTTTTCCGTGGTGGCGTTCTTGTACATCATGAAGATGCCTTTTTCTTCCATGCGGAAATGATCGCCAAGCTCCATTTTCATATCACTGGTGAGCTCGCGGCTCAGCATGAGGAACCGGAAGAGTGGCGGAATATTCCGGTGCATGGTAATATGGTTGGCATTGCGCCAGAAGGCAAGGCACCAGCGGATAAGATCCAGGTTCAGCCGTGGTTTGATATAGAACGGACTGGTAGAACTGAGCATCCAGCGGAGGCCTTTCGCCACAATGCCTGGCGAGGCAAGCGGATGAATATGACTGGGAGAAACATAACCGGCATTACCAAATGAAGTACCTGTAGTGATATCACCACGGTCTATAACGGTTACCTGTAGTCCTTTTTTCTGAAGATACCAGGCGCAGCATAAACCGATCACACCACCGCCTGCAATTGTTACTTGTTGGCTCATGTAAGAAGGGATAAACGATAGCAACAATATACAAAAAATGTAGACTAGAGCGATTCTTTTGAGAGTTCATCGTTCACCGTTCTCCAGATGTTCAGTATATTTTTATTTTTCAGTTCATCCGGCAGCAGGCTGTCCGGCCAGTTCTGAAAACTTACGGGGCGTGCTAATCTTTTGATCCCATCCGCGCCCACAGCGGAAAAGCGGCTGTCGGTAGTAGCAGGGAAAGGTCCTCCATGATGCATACTCAGCGCAACAGTTACACCAGTTGGCACACCATTCATTACAAATCTTCCTGCAATATTTTTTATTGCTTCCACCAGTGCGGGATTTTGCAGCACATCATTCTCTGTTGCCATCAGACTGGCTGTCAGCTGGCCTTCCAGCCGGGTGACAATCTGCATCATCTCCTCCAGGTCCCTGCATCTTACCACGATGGAGTATGGACCGAAAACTTCCTGATGCAGCACGGAATTGCTGAGAAATGCAGCGCCCGGCGCAGTGGCGATAGTGGCAATGCCTTCTGCCTGCGCAGTGCTGTTGCGGCTTTCTGCCACTTCGGTTACACTATCCTGTGATAAGGCCGTTTGCCGTTTTTCGGCATAGGCTTTTGCGATGCCCGGATGCAACATGGGTGCGGCAGGTGTTGCTGCAATCCCCTCGCCCAGCATTTCAATGAAATTGTCGAGCTCATTTCCTTCCACACCAATGATCAGCCCCGGATTGGTACAGAACTGTCCAACACTGGTTGTTACCGATTCAACATACATACCTGCAATTTCCTTTGATGACTGTTTCAGTTTCTCCGGAAAAAGGAAAACAGGATTGACACTTCCCATTTCTGCGAACACAGGTATGGGCTCGGGTCTTGCATTGGCCCAGTCCCACAACTGTTTACCGCCTGCAAAAGAGCCGGTAAAACCAACGGCTTTCACCCTCGGATGTGTCACCAGCGCCTTGCCCACTTCAAAGGAGCTGCCATGCACATGCGCAAATACATGTTCCGGCATACCGGTTTCCCTGGCTGCTTCCAGAATGAGGTCTGCCACCATCTGTGAGGTGGCTGCATGTGCAGGATGTCCTTTCACGATGACGGGGCAGCCGGCTGCCAGTGCGCAGGCGGTATCACCTCCCGGTGTTGAATAAGCGAAGGGGAAATTACTGGCCCCGAATACCACAACGGGTCCCAGCGGCGTCATTGTCTTCCGGAGATCAGGGGTAGCCGGACTGCGATCCGTTTTTGCCGTATCGATCCGTACATCCAGCCAGTTGCCGCGCTCACAGGCATCTGCATAACTGGTCAGCTGAAAAACAGTACGCGTTTTCTCCAACCTCAGTCTCGCCTCTGAAAGATGTGTTTCCTCCATGGCAGTCTGCAAAAGCGCGGCCGGCGCCTTATCCAGCTTTGCTGCAATTGCCCTCATAAAACCGGCACGTTGCTTCAGGCTCAGCAACCTGAACTCATGAAAAGCCTTCCATGCATTGTTACAAATAGTATCGATGGTTTCCAGTGATGCATCAGGTACTGCCATACGTAGGAATTTGAGCGATGAAGAAGAATAAGCACCTGCAATGTACGATGCCTGCCGCAATCTGGCGTTATCTGTGGGTTAATGCAATCCTGAAACAGTCGAAAGAAGGGAACGAAAGAAAATTTTCCGACGGCTGGGTAAGGGGCAAAGTGAAGGATTAAGTGAAGCGTAAAATCTTTATCAGGTAAGGGTGACTGATGGGTTCAGGCCGCAAATTAAGGAATTCCTTAATATAAAATGTAAATGATTATTGAGGCCATCCAAAAAGCCTGCGAAAGTTTCATCTTCCATTTCAAAGTTGAACAGATAACTTCCCGGTGCGGTTTGTTTTGCAGCCGGTGTTCATCATATCACTTTACAGACTGATTTATTGAACCATGGAGCGGTTAAGGAACGATTTCTCCTTCGAGATCATAATCATACGCCTTCGTGATCTTCACATTCACAAACTCTCCGATCCTGAGTTTCTTATCAGTCTGAATGATCACTTCATTATCCACTTCCACTGAATCGAATTCAGTTCTTCCCAGGTATCTTCCTGACTCTTTCTTATCGATCAGGGTCTTGAAAGTCTGTCCGATCTTCTCCTGGTTCTTCTCAAAGCTGATCTCCTGCTGCACTTCCATGATCTCCTGGGCACGTGCTTCCTTCTCTTCTGCAGGGATGGTGTCTTCAAGATCGTAGGCAGTAGTATTCTCTTCGTGCGAGTAAGTGAAGATCCCTACCCTGTCGAACCGGTGCTGACGGAGGAAATCCTTGATAGTGTCCACATCTTCGCGTGTTTCGCCGGGGAAACCGGTGATCAGCGTGGTACGCAGACAGATACCGGGAACAGTTTCGCGGATCCTGGCAATGAGTTCATCCATTTCGCCTTTGGTGATCTGGCGTTTCATGGCCTTGAGCATATTGTCGCTGGCATGTTGCAGCGGCATATCGAGGTAATTACAGATATTATCGCGTTGACGCATTACATCGAGGATTTCAAGGGGGAACTTCGATGGATATGCGTAATGGAGGCGGATCCATTCCAGTCCTTTTACATCTGCGAGGCGATGCAGAAGATCGGGAAGCATTCTTTTTTTATAGATATCAAGACCGTAATAAGTGAGTTCCTGTGCAATGAGCATCACTTCTTTCACTCCCATGCTCACGAGTTTCTCTGCTTCTTTCACCAGGTGTTCGATGGTACGGCTGACATGTTTGCCGCGCATCAGGGGGATGGCGCAGAAACTGCAGGTACGGTTGCAACCTTCGGAGATCTTGAGATAAGCGTAATGTTTGGGGGTAGCCAGGAGGCGTTCACCGATAAGCTCAGCCTTGTAGTCTGCTTCAAACTGTTTGAGGATCAGGGGCAGCTCCATGGTGCCGAAATAGGCATCCACTTCGGGAATTTCTGTTTCCAGGTTATTTTTGTATCTTTCACTTAAGCAACCTGTTACATAAACCTTATCTAATTTTCCTTTACGTTTGAGCTCTACCTGGTCCAGGATGGTATTGATACTTTCTTCCTTGGCCTTATCTATGAAGCCACAGGTATTCACGATCACGATATTATGGTCTTTTTTCGCATTCTCGTGCACCACATCGATCTCGTTTGCAAGAAGCTGTCCGCTGAGCACTTCGCTGTCAACCATATTCTTGCTGCAGCCGAGCGTAATGATGTTTACTTTATCCTGTTTTCTTGTTCTTGTTTTCATACCTGTGGGCGCAAAGGTAATTACATTTAAAATATGGTACGAACCTATTATATTTGCCCCCGCATTTTGGGCACTATTTCCTTGATAAATATTGATTTATCCCTGCCAAGGCCCTTTTTGGGGAGGTTTGGCATAGTTTTTTAAGAATAGCTTTCATCATTAAACAATCACAGTATGAAAAATTTATCGGTTGTGTTAGCACTGGTGTTGGTAATGGGTGCAGGATCTGCGGCAAATGCGCAATCCATGGGGTCAGAGTACAAAACAGCGCTTGGTGTGAAGTTTTATCCCGGAGCGGTGACGCTCAAGCATTTTTACAAAGACAATAAAGCAGTGGAAGGATTGCTGTCTTTCTGGAGGTATGGCGCCCGTATTACCGTTCTGCATGAGTGGCATGGTGATATCAACAATGCCCGCGGCCTGAAATGGTATGCCGGTGGTGGTGCGCACCTTGGTTTCTGGAACAGCGACTGGAAAGACCGTTATCCCAGCCGCGATCATGGCGTTCAGCTTGGTATCGACGGCGTGGTAGGTCTGGATTATAAATTCACAGACGCTCCTATCAACCTGAGCCTCGACTGGCAGCCTTCATTCAACATTGCAGGATATTCCTACTTTGAAGGCAGCTGGGTTGGCCTGGCTATCAGGTACACTTTCTAGGTTCAGGTTTATGATGTAAACTTTTTAAAAGGCGTTCACTGCAGTGAGCGCCTTTTTCGTGTTCCGAAAAAAGTTATCAACGCTATTGCATTATTTCAAAATTCATCATAGCTTAGGAAACACTTCAGCGCAGCCGGCGCATAGTTCATCAACTCTCCACTCCATTTCAGCAACGGTCCTGTACCCTAACGGAAGCATGTTCTGTCGTTTTTTTCAAAGCGGCCGGTTCTATCTTTTATACCTTATCCTTTTGTACCATGCTGAAACTCATAACACCTTTTATCCTTGTTGCTGCACTGGCAGTAACGCTGCTGAATGGTAATGCATTCGGGAGTCCCACGCTTGTATCGCTTTTTCTTTTCTCTCTTCTGACCTGTATTGCCGGCATGATACTCTTCCTCACGCTGGTATTCCGGAAGCGAACAAAACTGCCAAAGCCTCCACTTCCCCTCTGGTTATTTCTATCCCTGGTAATATATGTGCTGGCCGACGGCCTGTTACATGAATTCAATTTAACCCATCTTTTGTGGGCCGCCTATGGTTTATGGTCACTGGTGATCTACTTCTGGGCAACCTTGATGGTATCTGAACGGCGTACTTCCCCTGCAATTGTTTTATACAGGGTGGTCCTTTTCCTGGCTTTAACGGAATCAGTGATCGTATTACTGCAGACCGCAAGGCTTTTTCCTGTTCCTTCACAATGGTTCATTGCCACGGGTACCTGGGTGAACCCCAATGTAACTGCCATCTTTATTGCTCTTTCGCTCTTTGCGGTTTTGAGATTGAAGGAGGCATCTTCCGCTATCATGCAGCATTTTTTTTACTGGCCTGTATTGATCCTGATGATGCTTGCCACGGCATTGCTGCAATGCCGCAGCGCCTGGCTGGCGGCTGTTGTCATATGGCTTGCGGAATACCGCCATTCCCTGTTTGAAACCGTTCGCCGTAATTTCAGATTCAGCTGGAAAGGAGGACTGCTGTTGATTGGGCTGTTGATGGTATTGCAAGCCTTTTATGTACTGTACAGCACAAAAGAAGCTTCAGCCCGGAACCGCTTAAGCATTTGGAAGAACAGTTTACAGATGATAGCAGGCAAGCCATTGACCGGATACGGCTTCGGTATGTTTGAGAAAGAATACAATCTGTTCTCAGCTTCTGCACGGATGCCGGTGAACGATCATGTGAATATGGCCTATAATGATTTTCTTGAACTGGGTGTGGAAGGAGGCATTCCTGCTATAATGCTCTATATCTTTTTTTTGATGGCATGGTGGCAGGCATGCAGGAAGAATCCAGGCTCAGCGGTGTTCTTTTCCATTATTATCGCATTGTTAGTGGTACAACTTACCAATTTCGTATTCCAGGCGGTCCCGGCAATGGCGCTGGTATTGATGTATGCGGCAGTTACCCCCATAGTATTACCGGTTCCGCAACCGGAACAAAGTTTATCAAAAAAGAAAAAAAAGGTGGCGGTATTATCCGCGCCATCTCCCGTATATACCAAATGGTGGATAAGATCACTGACAGGAATCACAGGATTGCTCCTCTCCTTCCTGCTATTCCTGCAGGCTTCGCTGGTAACGAGCGGCTTTTATAACAAAACACTCATCGTTGATTCAGATGCAGTTCCGGCAGCAAAACTGGAACGACTGAACGAACTGTACTTCAAGCTTCATGCAAGTCCTTCGTTCTATGAAGTACGGGCTGATCTCTACATGGCAGTACAACAGCCGGAAGATGCGCTGGGCTTATACCTGAGTGCATTGGAACGAAGCAGCGAGCCAGACCTCTTATCCAAAACAGGTTATTGCTACCAGTTATTGTCGGGGTACGACAGCAGCCGGTTCTATTATGAAACGGCCTGTCATCTTCAGCCGCATCGTTTTACACCGAAGTTGCGCCTGATGCAGCTTTACGCTGAAAAAATGGATACCGTTTCCATGTTACAGACTGCAGGGATCATTTTAAAGATGCCTGTAAAAGTAAGTAGTAAAAAGGTAACAGACATCCAGCAACTGGCAAAGTCTGTGATCGGCATTTATGACAAGCATCCCGGGTTGTCGGCACCTTTCTGATTTATTGAATCCGTACCGTTTCAATTATTCTTCTCCGTGAGTGATAAGAACAGGCCATCCTTTGCCTGCCCCTCCCTGCATACTTATCATTCTTTCGCGGAACAGGTTTCCTATGCCTGTGATCAACCGCATCCGGCCATTCGTATTTCTAACTAAAAAACTTTCACCATGCATGTAGCTACAAAACTGAAATTGCTGCTAACAGGAGTATTGTTCGCTCCCTGCCTGATAGTTCAGGCACAGAAAGCAACGTCTGACACCAGCTTCAATGCGGGGCTCAAGGAAGCCCGTCAGTATCTGACCGGTCTGGGTAAAAAGAAAGACAGGAGCAAAGCCCTGGTGTTGTATACGGCCCTTGCACAAAAAGGCAGCGCAAAAGCGATGAACATTACAGGCGTTTTTTACAAAGATGGACTGGGTATCCCCAAAGACCGCGCTGCTGCCATCAAATGGTTCACCAAAGCCATCAGTGGCGGAGTTCCTGAGGCCTGGTACAATCTGGGCCTTATTTACCAGTATGATGTTGAAGGCGGACAGGATTACGCGAAGGCCTTCGGGTGTTTTGTAAACGGAGCCAAAGCAGGTCACCTGAGAAGCAGTTTTATGGCGGGTTATAACCTGTATAAAGGGCTTGGCGTACAGCAGGATTATAAGAAAGCGGTTGTGTATTTCCGCCAGGGAGCTTCGCGTACGGAGCCACGGAGCCAGTATTTCCTGGGACTTTGCCTCCGCAACGGGTATGGCGTTGCAGCCAGTGAAGACAGCGCCAGATACTGGCTTGGCAAATCCGCTGCACAGAAATTCCAGATGGCGCGCAATGAGCTCGCTTCCCCCAAACCGGAGAACAGTGATGTGTATGCGAAACAAAGGGCAGAACGGCTGCACACCAGTTTCGGAGGTAAAAAGGGATTGCCTTCCTACCAGAAACTTGACCTGCGATCAACTTCAAACCTGCCTGAAGGGAGATACGCAGGCACCCTGATCAAATATGACTGGGGTGGTAATCATGCCATCGGTTCAGCACCTCTGGTGATAGATGTTGCCATTCAGCATAACGAAGTGATCCTGAGCTGGACGGAATCCGATTCGATCCGGGCGCAACTTACAGGTGTATTCAGCAGGAACGGGATCAGTTTCCGGAATACAGGAGCCACCATCAGCAAGTATGATCATTACAGCAAGCGGAAGCCTGAGCAGTATCGTTTTGAAGGCGCAGGACTCAACTGGGCGCGCCGTGGAGATACGGTTTACCTGCAGGGTAATGTTCAGCTCTATTCCATGAGCAGGCATGAACCTGCCAAGCCTGTTTACATCTCCGTTGCAAAAGCAGTTTCCCGCAATGCGGTTCCCAGAACAGGATTTAAAAGTTATCCCAACCCATTCTCTGATCTGCTGACAGTTGAGTTTGAACTGGGCTCTTCCACTGAAGTGACCGTACAGCTCATTGCCGCCGATGGTAAAGCAGTGTATGAAAAGCGTGAGGGCCTGTTGCAGAAAGGCGTTTACCGCTTTCCCGTAAATGCAAGGCAGTTACCGGCAGGCATATACGTAATGCGTGTTCTGGCAGGCAATGATACCAGGATCACGCAGGTGGTCAAGAAATAGAACCTGTTTCCAACAATCAAACCTTCAATCATGAGAAAAATATTAATTACCCTCATATTGTTCTTCAATATGTCGCTCTGTTTCCAGGGTGGGAATATCAGCCTGCTGAGCGGCCCTGAAGTGCATGCACAGCAACGTGTTGACTGCCCTCCGGATCCTAATGGAGGCGGTGGCGGCGGTTTCTGGAGCTGGCTGGGCGGCGCCATCGGCTCCATCGGAAATGGCATCAGCTCCATAGGTCAGGCCATTGGCAATGTGGCTACTTCAATTGGCAACTTTTTCGGCAATATGTTCGGAGGAGGATCAGAAGGTGAAGGACCGGGCGTGGAACCGGGAGAAAGTGACTACGGGTATGATGGGGACGGAGGTACTTTCGGAGCAGAATGGCCATCAGACAACGGAGATCCTTATCAGAACGTGTGGAATGATCCCTATTTCAACTCAGACAACTGGGGCAATGACGAATGGTGGCTGGTAGATAATATGGGCTCTTACGTGGAAACCTACAATAATGGCAGTGATTATAACACCACCACGTACCAGACCTGGGGGGGAGATTTCATAGAGAAACTCTATAATCCTGCAACTACTGGTTCTTCCGCATCTGCACTTCCATGCCAGAACAGCTTCCTGCTCTCTTCAGGCAAGATCATTCACTTTACACCGGAGCAACAGGCCTTTATACAGACCTACCATTTTGATGGCAATAACCTGGAGTACCTGACAGATAAACAGGGATACAAGTTCATTCTTGGCCATCTGCCAACAGTAGTGAACAATATAATAGTCAGTTCCACGCCCACCTTCCAGTTTATCAGTATAGACAGGATCAAGCAGGATATCGCTCACCTGTCAACAGCCTATGGCACTGTTGTTACTCAAAAAATGGATATCAATGGCAATAACAGGGATATCGTAAAACAGGCGCCTGTCAATAACCTTAATTATTGCATCAGGATAGATCAGTCACAGATAGAAGATTGTGGCGTTGGAAAAACGGTAGAGGCCGTTGCAACCAATGGCACCCGTTACTGCAAGACCCTTAAACCCGAAGATTGTGCAAGAGGCATGGGACGCCAGCGGGATGACTACCTGCCATATGGTGGGATCAATCTGCATCACCATGTGAACATGCCCGATGCAGTGCGGCAGTTCCTTCAGAAGATACTCGGCAATATAGCAGGCCCCTGCACCATTTCCTTTATCAATTCCAAACTCAATGATCTCCACAGCAGCGCAGGTTATCAGAGCGCCAGTGAAGCCATCAAAGAAGAAATGGAATACCTCACTGTTGGCTACTATTATGTAATGGGAGCACTGTACTGTGCTTCCAATGAAGAAGCGGCGAAAGGCAAAGGCCCTGTGGTTCAATTTGCCATCGGAGCATTGCACGAAGTGGTCAGCAGTATAGATGTGGTAGCCCTGACGCAGGGATTGATGATGATAGCGGAAGGAGCAGGCAACCTGGTGGATCAGAACGTAACGATCTTACGTAATATCCTGGATCAGATGGTGAATGATGTGATCACAAGCGGCACCATCGATTATGAACAGATCTTCAAGAAGATCGTGGAAGCCGCAACCTCACAGTTGAATGGAGCTTATGACAGGATCAAACAGGTCTGCAGCCACCTGGCGAAGATCTATTTTACCGAATGCGATCAGTATCAGTTTGGCGATGGCAGCGTTGGGGATATCTGCGCTTACCGCCGTGGTGAAATGGCCGTGATGGCTTTGCCCATCATCATTACGGGTGGTCAGTGGGCTGTAGTGAAAGTAACTTCCCTGGCTGGTAAATACCTGGCAAGAACCGGTAAGGCACTGAAGCTGATGGACGAAGCACTGGCCGCGGGAGCCACAATCACAGATGATGCCACCAGGGTAATAGTGAACGAAGCAGCCGATGAGGTAACCACCGTTATCACCAAAGAAGCAGATGATATCCATTTCAAAAGGGATAACAATGAGTTTGATCCTCATCCGCCATCAGAAGTGAATGTACCCACTGTGAATGGCCGTAAACCGCTGAACTCCGAATTTGCAGGAAGAACCTATCGTACTACCAGCGGATACGATGTGCCATTCAATATGCACGGATTCCCTGACTTCGACCAGTTTTCCGCCAGAACAGTACGTATAGAGGGTATGCAGGGCAACTATACCACGGACTTTGCCAAAGCCAACAAAGCAGCTTTCGGGGTGGAAGACGCCAATTACCATCTTACCCAGGGCTATGGAGATTATACCTGGCATCACCACGAAGATACCAAGAGCATGATGCTGGTGCCCAAGGCGGTGAACAACCCTGCCCAGGGAGGTGTTGCACACACCGGAGGAGCAGCTGTGGTCAAGCATAATAATTTATTACCTTCGGGTGCTACACCACTCACCTATTCATCACCACCTTTAAAATAATTATCGATGAATGATATCCAGGCTTTGGAAACTACCATCGGCGCAGTCATTCCTGAATCTCTGAAGGCCATCATTATCAAACCTCCCGTGATCACTCCGGGGAGCGACAGGTTCATGAGGAATGTAGACAGCGATTTCAAGCAGGAACTGAGCTTGCATCGCTTCATGACCATCGCGGAAATGCAGGCTGCCTGGAATAATCTCAAAGGAGATTCATATTTCAGGGATCAGCAATTGCTGGTGTTTGCCGAAACCCTCGGCAGCCCGATGATCTGTATCGGTACCGGAGCAAACAACCATGGAGAGATCTATGTTTTCGATTATGATTTCGACGCTACGCGGATCGCGGGATCTGTCGATGAATTTTTAGGAATGCTGTATTAAAAATAAAAGGTACTGAATGACCGGGCGCCGCAACAGGCGCCCGGTTTATTTTATAAAGTCTGACTGTATACAGGTATCGGCCTACAGACTATAATCACTAATTTAGCGGCTCCCCTCCTTTCATACTTAACCAATCAAAGCATACCTCATGAGATCATTGCTTCTTGCAGGCTGCATCTGCCTGTGCGGGCTGCTGTTTTCCCGTTGCACCAAAGAAAAAGATACAGCAAATGACAATCCGCTAACTGCCCGCTCCGAACACAATTCCAGCAATTACGGTGTTTACAAAGGAATATTTGTGGGATCCACTGGGGTGATTGTGGTGAACCTCCGCAACGATGCGGAATTTGTGATAGCCACCATCAGGATCGATGGCAGGCTGCATCATTTCACCACTACGGGTATCCTGCAAAAAGGGATGTTCACAACGCTTCAATTTAAAAGCGGCGCCAGTTCCTTCCTCTTCACCGTGGGTGCCGATGGTGAAGGTGTTGCTATTTCCGACCTGATAGTGGAAGGCCATCCTGATGCGCGTGTTATACTGCTCAAAGAGAAATCGGATGCACTGATAAGCTGCTATGAAGGTAAATACAAAGGAAGCTCGGAAGGTACCTGGAATGTGATCGTCCGGAAAAACCAGTTACTGGGACTTGTTAAATCAGGAAGTCAGTCAGCAGTGGTTACCGGAATAGTGGCAGCCGACAAAAGCACCAGCGGCGAAGTGAGCAGCGGAGCCGTTTTTGAAGGACTCTTCATAAAAGATCAAGTGAGTGGCACCTGGACAAACGATACCGGGGATATTCCGGAAAGCGGCACCTGGGAAGGTGTAAAAACTTACTGAAAAAAACGGCAGTTTGTATCTGAAAGTTTAGTGTATATATTTGAAGCCGCGCCTTGTTAATCAGGCCGGCATAATAATGAATTACTGGAAACACAGTCTTTTATCCAGGAAGAAATTCGGTGGAGAAGCAGAGGATTATCTCGATATCCACAAGTTTATCGATTCAGGTAAACTATTCTACTTCCACGTTAAACACAGGGTGCTCCTGCACAACACCTATGGCATTGAACTATGCATTCAGAAGTTCGGTGAAATACTGACCAATTCCTCGAACCAGAAAATACTGGTCAGGGATATTGCGGCCGAGCATTGCAAGGAAGACCTGATGAATGTGGTCCCCACGCTCAGCAACTGGTTCAAATATTCTGATGCAGGTTTGCAGGACATGATCCGGCCTATCTATCCATCAGACAATACATTGAAGGAATTCATCATGAAGCCGCTGTTGATGTCCGGCATTCGTTCTTCATTGATCATTACACATAGCAATTTTGGTATATTCCTGACCCGCGAGATCCTGGGGCTGGACTATGCCTTGGAACTGGCCAATTATGTACAGGGCCAGCATATCAACGAACTTCTCCAACATATATCTTTAAAAGACCGGTGGCAATACACACCAGATCTGAAGCAATTAAAAGAAATAGAAAATGGGACTCATTAGAAAGATCATCGACCAGCTGTTTGGAAACAAGCGCGGGCCTGCATTGTCAGCCGAAGCGCAGATGGAAAAATACGAACAGGAGCATCAGCAACGTTTGCTGGATTATGAAACAGAACTGCGTGTATGGCTGGTCCCATTCCTGAAAGAAAAAGCTCAGCTTGCCGTGAGCTGGGAATGTGGGCATGATGAAGGTATTATCTCCTTTAATGAAGGTATTCCTGCAAACCGCGAAGCGGAGTTTCATGATCTGGAGGATTATCTGTTCAATAAGCTGGAATTGCCCTCGGCCGGCGAATTTATGATGACGGGAGGCGGCCATCTTTATCTGCAGGGTAATGCTGTTAAGATCAAATACAATTCTGTGTTCAGGGAGATGCTGGATTATGATGAGGAGCTAGGCAAAGAAATCTACGGTGAAGACATAGAGATAGAAGATTATGCGGGAGATGTAGTCTTGTTCTCTTAGTCCAACAGTTATTTTCGTTTATTCAGCTGTTTGATCAGTCGATCCAATGATATTCATTTTTCTGTCCTGTTCCCCGTTTCTATTTTAGTCAGTTGAACCTTCTTTCATTGACTAAAAGAAAAGCAATGACGCGTAAGAAACAATGGATATCGATGCTGATAGTTGCATTGATCATTAGTGGACTGGCCTCCTGTTCCGGCAAAGACAAACCTGTTGCAGAACCTGATAATCCGGATAATCCCGGTCCTGGTCCGGGCCCTGGTCCTGTACAATATGAGGCAGTACCCGGCTGGACAAAACTGCAGCCTGGTGTGGAAAAGATTCATACCGTTTTCTTTGTGAATGATTCTACCGGTTATGTATGTGGGCAGAATATCGCGAGAACAACAGACAGAGGCAATACCTGGACCCGATTCTCTCTCGCCGACACGGGCTTTTACGAACTTCATTTTTCCGACGCCGCCCACGGCTGGGCTTTACAGAATGAAAAACTGTACAGAACAACAGACAGCGGCCGTAACTGGATCACCAGTCCATACCCACTGGAGTTTGCTTATGCCATTCAGTTCCCCACAGCATCTACAGGGTATATGGCCGGCAAAGGCGGACTGTTCAAATCCGTCGATGGCGGCGCAAACTGGAACCGCATTGCCAACTTCACCAATTTTGTAACCCATATCAGTTTCTTTGAAGAAAACAAAGGTTGGCTTCTGGCTGATGGCAAGAAGCCCTATCTGACAGAGAATGGGGGTGGCACTTATGGTGCGGGCGTTTGGTCAACAGATACGCTACAGTTCATGAATTTTCCTAGTAAGAATTTTGGGTTCAGGCTCGACAAAACAGGAGTGCTGTCATCCTCCACAGATGCAGGTGGAAGTTGGTGGGCACCTACCCAGACAGGCATCTATGCTTATCACCTGGAAGTACCTGTAAACAATGCCGGATATGTACTGCAGGCATTTGGTGTGCAAAAGTTCGATGCAACCGGTATCACGCAAATGATGAAAACGCCCGACTACCTGGCAGACCTTCATTTCCCCGATATGGACCATGGCTGGGCCGTTTCACCGGTATCAGGGGGTGTACTTTACCGTTATGTCAAGCCCTGATTTCTCTGCTTTAAACAATAGCTCATGTAACCCGGCCGGATAATAATCCGGTCCGGTAAATACAAAGGCCGTGATGTAGCGGCCTTTGTTCATTAGATCAAGTGTTGTATTATTTGATATACTTAATCGCTTTGTCGAGATTCTCACTGAATGTATTCTTTAATTCCGTCTGGCTATTGAAACCTGCATTCAAGGCAAAGCCATATCCGAATTCTGCGCTGCCCAGCTGATCCACACTGATACTTCCCGTTCCTTTCAATCCCACATCGGAAAACTTATTATTCTGGTCCCAGGTGATATAAAGTTTACCGGTCATTTCCACTTTGGCAAAATCTCTGAATTTCTCGTCTACACCGGCGGACACCCAAAGCGTGGAGGTACCTGATTTAAACTGCTTTTCAATACCAGCATGCAGGAGGCCGTACATGTCTGCTTCGAAGCTGAATGATTGGCAGTCCAGTTTCAGGGTAGCTGCCTTTACGGGCACTTCCAGCTTCAGCCATTCCGGACAATTGAAATCCAATTCATGTTTGGCCTGCAACAGTACCGAGTCAGCCTGGGCCCTTGTCATCGGAACATGACATTCTGATGGCGGTAAATGGAATTTACCTGCTACCGCCGCCTGCTGAAGGAACACGAAATATTGCGCCACCCTGGAATACACCGTATGCCGGTTACCAGGAGATGGATCCAACTGTACAATATTGATGGCTGCATTGAGATAGGTTTTCCATCTCGGTTGTACGATACCGATACTGTTCCGCACTACATCATTGTACTGACGGAGATACTGATCTATTATGGGTTTCTTTTTATCGCAGCATTTACGCTCATATGCCATGATCACTTCCGCCGTTACATTATTGCCGGTTGGGAATGGAGGGCATTGAACTTCCCGGAGCTTTTGTGCGAATTCCGCATTGAACAGGAGCAACTGCGAATGGTCTGCCTCCGTGAACAGTTCAAGGTTTGGAATATAGGTATTGTCGAGGTCCGCCATCAGTTCAGTAACCAGTTCACTGTAAAGCCCTGGCAATTTGTTTCCTTCCCTTTGCTTCTCCGCAGCATCGGGAATACCTGCTACAGACCAGAATTTGATCTCTTCATCCACAGATCTGGCATACCATTTATTTTTTCGCTGTAAGGAATCCGAAAATTTACTGTCAGACGGAAACTCCGGCATATAGAATTTCGACAAACTGATCTCTTCGAAAAGGTCTCTGTTATTGGTTCCTTCCCTTTTCATTTTCTTTTCACGTAGCGCGGAAAGATCGAGCAGGTGACGGTTTTCTGCTTTTGCCAGATGGGCCAGGGAAGATCGACGGTACGTTACTTCCTCTTCTCTGGCAAAGCAATGTGCTGCTGCCTCCGGCTCCTGTTTTGCCAGGTGGATCATTCCCATTGACCGGTTGGCTTCAGGGTTGAGGCTATCGATGGTGAGGCAGCGGGCGAAAAGGTCTTCAGCCTGTGGGATATCGCCCAGGTTCAACCAGGATTGCCCGAGATTATTGAGCACCATGCTGCTTGTTGGAGCTTTCTGAAGACAGTATTCCAGGAGCGGAATGGCCCTGTGTGGCATCGCCTGCATATTCAGGATGGCCGCCAGGTTATTCACCTGTAAAAGGTCGGCCGGCTTCCGCACAACGGCCTGCAGAGCCAGGTATAGCGCACCTTGGGGATCCTGACGATACCAATGGGCAATAGCAGCAGCTTCAGTTTCTGCAACCGGAATTATGGTTGCCAGTGAATCGTAACTTTTCAACCGGGTAACAGGTACCACTTTCTTAAGAGCCTGCAAAAGGCCATTGACCTGTGTATGCATTGTTTCCGGAGAGAATGGTGTGGTTGCAATCAGGTTGATCCTTCGCGAATCAAGTTCAGGTAATTTCAGGGAACTGCTTTGCAGGAGGCTTTCGTCCAGTCGCAGATTACCCGCCGCAGCAGTTGCCTGCGCCTGTTTTTCGAGCTTCCGGACCATATCCTTCTGGTACTTTTCAAGTTCAGCAGGACTCATTTTTGAAAGCCGCTCCATTTCTTTTGCACTCATACCGCCCGTCTGGGCAATTACAGAATGGATGGAGCAAAGTACTGCCAACAAGCAAATCCACTTCTTCATTACAGGTTTATTTCACGCAAAGCAAGCGAATAGCATTGCCAAAATGAGGCAAATTTGTAATGAAAGGCAGATCCGGGCATATAAATCACCGGATAACTTCAATGAACCGTTCAGGAAATCTGAAGAGAAAATTACCAGAACCTCCACCAGGGCTTTTCTCCCCGCTCCTCTTCAACGTAAGCCTCCGGGTTGATAATATTGTTCTTATCCAGTATATCTCCATCAGGACTGTGCACAGTGGCTTGCAAAGCAGCTGCAATTGCAAACATTTTGATCAGCGTTTCCTTATCCACCCCATGTACCGTTATCATATCATCCTGGTGATCAAAGGCGGGCCGCTCATACAGCAAGTGATATTTCGGGTGACCGGTCCATTCGCAATACCCCGGCCTGCTGTCGATGTAGGCACGTACAGCATCCATGAACTCCTTTCCATCGGGCCTTTGCATTTCATCGTCCCATTCTATGTACAATAACCACTCACTGAGCGTGATATTGCTGTTGTACTGGTTGGAGCCATTCCTGGCTATTTTGAAGCTGAAAGACATGCAGGCGGATTAATTAGTGGTGATCTTAGCTATGGCCAGTTTGCTTTTCCCCATCGTTCTATCGGTTTTGCCAACCAGGTACATTTCTTTACCGATCACTGAGCCCAGCCTTGGCATGGCAGTTGGAACATCCCGGTTGGAAAAGAACATTTTTCGGGTATACTTACCCGTTAGCCCATCCAGTGTTACAATGAAGCAATCTGATTTTCCGTAGCTGGTGATCCTGCTGACCTTTTTACCTGGTTGCAGCACATCCTCATTTTTAGGACTGTCGTTGAAAATGATCCTGATCTCATTGTCTTTCTGGATGGTCCCGAAACCTGCATAGAACGGGCGTCCTGTCCCATCAAAGAAACTATAGGATACAGAAGCCCCGTTCACTCCATACATATCGATGCCACGGATATATTCCCGCTGTGATTTGGGAAGGATCTGTAACCAGCTGATCTCATTGGAGGCATCCAGTTTCACCATCATGATGTCCCCGCAATCATATACATAGTTGGTCTGGTAGGTGGTATATCCTCCGGTAGTGCCGGTTCCCGGCGTATAGTAGGATGTGGTATAAATATATAAATTGTAATGCTCGGCCAGTATTACCAGCCCGTTATCGGAAGTATAAAAGATATCCCGGAATTTCACATACCTGCTGAAGCCCTCTCCTTCATCCTTCAGTTTGGCAAGCCTTTCCCGTTCCTTTCTTTCGGCCCTGCTTTCTTCGTCTTTATCATCCTCCTTGTCAACTTCCGCCTCTCCGTTATCAGTGGTGAGCATTGAATTGTTGATGGCTTTGTCAGCTGTACTGAGCACTTTTCCGGTATTGGGGTCGATGCGCTGAACGATCAGGCCATCCGTGGTTTTGCCTTTCTTTTCTTTACTGTAGAAACCGGCAAGGATAAGGTCTTTGCCTTTCCCTACCATCACTTTGGTGCTGGTGAGCCATTTGCCGTTGATATTGGTGTTGATCTCATTCAGTTGTTTGCCTGATTCGTCGTAAACGCGGATATTATAATTAGCGAAATCGAGGAATCTCTCTCTTTTCTTTTTTCCTTCCTGGTATTCCAGTACACGCCCAACCAGAACGATCTTCTTTTCCGGTGTGTAGATCAGGTCTTCCAGCTGGTAGGTCTTTGCTTCAAACTCATTGCTGATGGTAGCGGCTTTGGACGCGGGTTTCAGCTTTTGGTCAAATTCCTGCACGCGGTAACTTTGCCTTTCCTTTCCGCCGACAGTACTGATCACCACAATCCTGCTGCTGTCTGCGTTCGGGATCAGTTTGAATTCTATCCTGTCTCTTTTCTCTTCTTTCTGAAAGCTGGTGATGGGTTTCCAGGTTTCTTTTATTTCACCTGTATTCTTATCTATTTCCGCACCCAGCACATCTAAAGTGTTCTCACGCTTATGGTATTCGGAGGCAATGATGAGCAATTTATCCCTGAATGGAAAGAACTCTACAAATTCCTTTCCTTTCAGTTCCCTGTTGAAATCCACTCTGTAGAGTTCCTGCAGGTTCTTGTCTACTTTCACCAAAGAGGCAGATCCACGGCCGCCAACTCCGAAAGAGATCCATGCTTTGGCTGTCATATGGCTTTCTTCCAGGTACACACCGCTTTTATCGGTATAAATCACGCTGATATCTGTACTTCCTTTTTTGAGTTTGAAATCTTCGCCCCAGGTAATGGTAGGTTTTTGGGCAAGAGAGGCCAGGGTCATTATGCTAAGGCCCAGAAGCAGCAAAACTGGTTTCATACAGGTTGAGGGGTATTTGACCACAATTTTACAATAAATCCATAAATAAAAACAGCTTGCGGAAACTGGGTGTAAATTTTAAGGTTTCCTGAAGATATCAGCCCCATTGATCAATAGATGAAGGGTTATCATTATTTTCGTGAACCTGCCAGTCCTGGCCACGGAAAGCTGACAGGTACGGTAATAATCCATACATGGAAAACGCCATTTTAAAACTGCACCGGGTCTGGGATCAGACCAGAAAGGCTGAAGAGCAACAGGAGCTACCTATTCCTGCCTTTGAAGACTTCACTTCAAAGATCATCAGTATGGGACCGTTTTACTTCTACGTGGTGGATTTCTTCGATATGTCGATCTCCAATATCAGCAGCTCCATCAAAGAGATCCACGGGCTGGAACCTGGCGCCACCACTTTCAATGATATACTAGCCACCATTCATCCTGAGGACCTTGAATTTGTTGCTGCTACTGAAAAGGCGCTTGCCGGCTTCTATTTCGGAAAACTAAAGCCGGAGCAATTCCTGAAATACAAAATGAGTTACTCCTTCCGCAGCAGAATGGCGGATGGCAGCTATGCGCTGCTGAATCACCAGGCAATTCTGCTGACACTCCACCCAAACGGCGGGCTGGGAAAATCGCTGAACATCCATACGCGTATAGACCATATTGCGCAGACCAGCAATTACAAGTATTCATTGCTGGGTCTGGAGGGTGAGCCTTCATTCATCAACCTGTCGCCCCATGAAAATCCGGTACAGCCCAACCTGAGCAGGCGGGAGATAGAGATCATCAGGCTCCTGGCAGATGGGCTGGATAACACAGCCATCGCCGCAAAACTCTTTATCAGCCCGCTTACCGTTAAAACCCATCGCAAGAATATCCTCAAAAAAACGAATGCCCGCAATACCTCTCAATTGATAAAGACCGGTATCCTGCACGGGTTGATCTGAAAAAATACTCCTTTGGGAGTATTGCACCGGAATTCCTTCAAACCTAGGTTTGCAACTATATTGCCCGTCCTCTGCAAACACAAATAACATGAAAACGAAAATTCTCTTTTTAAATCTGCTGTTCTTTGCATGCGTTCAGGCTTTGGCTGCCCAGGAGCATAATACCAATTGTATGCACTGCGCCTATTATGTAAGCAAAGCCAGCAGCAACCCGGATGCTCCCAGAGCCAACAATGAATGCGGATGCGCGCCCTGCAGCAAAAAGAAACAACAGGAAAAGCAGGCCAAACAGCTGGAGCAAAAAAAACTGGATGAGCAAAATGCGCTCAGACAGAAAGCGGAACAGGAGGCAAAAAGGCTCGCCTTCGAAGAAAAGAAAAGGAAAGAAAGAGAGGAGGCATCAAAGCCAAAATCAGGTGAATTGCTGATCAATGACCAGCGGGCAATTCCTTCCCAACCGGAATCTGTCAATCCGGAATTTGCAAAAGCTGCTGCGAAGATGAATAAAGAGCAGGTAGAGAAAATGTCCTCGGCACAGGTAATGGAAAGAATGAATGAGATCTTTCAATTGTGTCCATCTTATCAAAGCTTCGTTCGCAAAATCTTCCTGGATCAGAAGATTACAGGCAATCAGTTCTATTATAACAATGTTCCGGAATCGGTGGAAGGCGACAGACATGGCTCCTACAGTAAGACCTATCCGAATGTTCCCTGGGAAAAGATCGTTAAAATAAGAGTAAGCAATATTTCTGAACACACAGCAGTAATCACAGCTGATTTTTCAGAAAAATTACCCATTGCCTACCAGGAGATCACCATTCTGAAAAGCGTTATAAACAGAGAGTTCAAGGAGGATTTCATTCCTTTTATAATGGCCATGGAATTTAAAGAGGTATTTGCAAGGTACATCAAAAGATTACAGACACTGGCCCAAAACTAATACAGTCATGAAACGAATAGCTGTACTCATTATATTTATTTTATCTGTTTCATTGAGTTGGGCACAGGAAATCAGTTCCCGTAGTCTCGATTCCCTTTCAGCGCTTATTTCTAAGAATCAAAGCCGTGCAGAGGGCTTACCTTATAAGATCAACGAAAATGATCCGCAGACCCTGAGTTTCCCGAAGGAAAATTTCAGGATCTGGTACTATAATAAACTGGCAACACATGCTGTCCGGAAAACTTCGGGCAACAAAGAAATCCTGGAGATCACGGAAGATATCGATCTGTCAAAGGCTTACCATCTTGGGTTTCACCATTTCTATTTCCACGGCAGTTCACCAGTGTACACCTACCGGATCTGGTTCCCCGCAAATGAAATACAGACTCAGATCTATGAAAATGGAAAACTGGTCAGAAAGGAAACCCGTAGTCATATCGATATCATCGATCTTAGGAGCGCACGCAATGAGCGCTCTTCCAGCGATTATCATAAAGCATATCTAACCCTGGGTTATACGATCAATTTATTGATGAATGCCAAAACTCAGTCTGGATATGATCTTCAGCAGATCAACAATGACCTCATAGCTTCGATGGATGAAAATGAAGAAGAAGAATATCTGAATTTTCAGCAGAAATATCCTCAATCAATCTACAACCAAACCGTAATATCACTTCTCCGCCCATTTGAAAAGGCCAGGGAAAAGGAAAAATCAGATATCAGTTATGTAGATAATTTCCTGTCAAAGTTCAAAGTGAGGAAAGGATTGAATGAAAACAATATCTTCTATGAAATTCCTGAAGCCGCCTATTTACGGCAACATAAACAGGGAAGTTGTTATTATCAAAAGAAATTGAATAAAAAAGACAAGCCTGCAGTTGGCCCCTATGCAGTGAACAGGGTATGTTATTCAGTAGGAAACCCAGACCTGTCGTCCTATTCATACATCATGTATGTTTCAGCATCGCAGGAGGAAGTTTTAAGGGAACGGGATAAACTGATTGAGGAATTTACAAAAAACATTGCCGACAAATACATTTCCAAACAGCCTGACGGCGTTATTATCGTTCATCCCAGAGGTTATAATAAGGGGGTGAGGATTACTATAAAACACGATAATTATACCAGACATCAGCAATGGTACTTTTATACTGTCAGTTTCTCCGAATTCGATAGAAACTGACAGTTTAAACTAACAGGGCAGTATTTACCCTGATAGTTTATAATATTTACGCATTGTGCATACCGGCTACAGCCAGGTTTGCATCCACCAATGCTTTTACCCTGCCGGCTGAATCTGCGGAATTGAATCCATCCGGGGCTGTATTCTGCACATAATCCAGCAAACGGTCAACAGAGGAAACAGCCACATGCATGCGTGTATCCGAAGATGCATAGTAAATATATACTGTTCCATCCGGATCTGCGATCCATCCATTACAGAAGAGTACATTGGACACATCCCCTGTTCTTTCCATCCCTTCTGGTGCCATGAAATAACCGGCAGGTTTTGCAATCACTTTGGTGAGGTCCTGAAGGTCCGTGAGGAAGAGATAGAGCGTGTAACGAAGCCCGGCAGCCGTATTCCTTACGCCATGCGCCAGGTGCAGCCAGCCCTTCCCTGTTTTGATAGGAGCCGGCCCCAGGCCGTTCTTCGCTTCATAAATGGTATGATATCGTTTAGGGTCGATCACCATTTCTTCCGTGATCACCGCTTTTTCAATATTACTGCAAAGCCCGAAGCCAATGCCACCGCCATTACCAGCTTCAATGAATCCGTCCTGCGGACGTGTATAAAAAGCGTACTGCCCGTTTACGAACTCAGGATGCAGCACTACATTCCGTTGCTGGGGCGAAGGGGTCACCAGGTTGGGCAACCGCTCCCAGTCCGTCAGGTCCCTGGTCCTGGCAATTCCACATTGCGCAATAGCGCTGGTCTGGTCGCCCGGAGTAGCGGCAGGATCCCGCTCTTCGGTACAGAAAAGGCCATAGATCCATCCATCCTCATGCTGTACCAGCCTGATGTCGTAGAGATTGGTATCCCCTCCTGCGAGTGATGGCATATGAATGGGATATTGCCGAAACTGGAAATTATCTGTTCCGTTTTCACTTTCTGCCACGGCGAAAAATGATTTCCTGTCTGCCCCTTCCACCCTGGCCACCAGGGCATATTTATCGCCGGATCTGATCGCTCCGGCATTGAAAACGGCATTGATGCCGAACCTTTCCATGAGATAAGGGTTGGTAGCCGGGTTCAGGTCGTACCGCCAGAACAGAGGCGTATGCGAAGCCGTGAGCACAGGATACCGATGCCTTTTGAAAATACCATTGCCGGTTTCTTCAGGAATATTGGGTCTGGTGATGAGTGATACATGTTCCTCCTTCAAGCGCTTCAATCTCAAATCGAAATTCATATTGGTATGGTTCTTTTCTTTTTAATACAATCCTATATCGTCCAGATAAACTTCTCTTGCCAGGTTGGAGAATTCTTTGATGATCACATTGGTAAGTGTTGCAGGGTTACCGAGATTGGTAAATGGAATCTGGAAATCGAGCCATTTGTCCGCTTCGTTAATGGTAAGTGTGTAGCCCAATGTTTCGTTTCCGCTGGCAGACACTTTCACTTTTTTACCTATTGAATTTTGTCCCACGTAAATGGAGAACTTGATTCCCGTATAACCTGCCGTACTTAACGTGGGAGCATTTTTGGAAATACGAAAAGCGCCGTATGCATTCCAGGTGCATTTAACTGAATTGCTTCCTCTTCTGACTGGCGTACTGTTATTGAGGGCAAACGTTCCACCGAAGGAGCTATTGTACCATGTGGCAGCCGGGGCATCGGCATATATCATATAAGCATAACCGAATATCAGCCCTGACTTCACGGTACCACTTGCGGTGGTCACATGGATATAGCCCATTTGCACGCCAGCCGGTACTTTCACCCGGATCTCACTTTTGGTGGAAGACAGTATCTGTGCCGGTGTATTATCGAACCTCACTTCTGTTACACCTCCAAAATAATCGCCTTTGATGGTCACTTCATCATCAGGCTGTCCTCCTACCGGATCGAATGAATAAATCACAGGAGCGGGCTGAAGGATCAGGAACTGATATGTGTCTGATCCGAAGGGGGTGGTTACGGTGATGGGGTTTTCTGAAGGATGTGGCAATACGGCCGGGATCTTGACGGTCACGCTGGTATCATCTGACCAGATCAGAGAGTCAGCAGCCGCCACAGTATTGAATACTACAGATTGTGTTCCTGCCAGGTGTTGTCCCTTGATCATGATCCAGGTGCCGTAATCCGTGGCACTGAGAGCGTTGTTCCGGTCTGTTAAACTGGTAACGCCGGTGATCTTAGGTGCTGAAGCATCCACCGATTTGCTTTTCTTACAAGCCGCTGCCAGTAAGATCATTACCGGAAGAAGCAGGTATATAGATTTGAACAGCTTTTTCATATAAGGCAATTTGAAAATGAAGAATGGTTTACCAACCGGGGTTATTGATTTTGATGGCCTGGTTTGAATTGATCTCACTCAGAGGGATGGGCAGCAGCAGGTTCCTTGGCGCCCTTACTTTGGAGATATTGTTCTGACCGGTGCCGATCTTGTTCATCACCTGCAGGTAAATGCCCCATCTCATCAGGTCGAAACGGCGAATACCTTCCAGCGCAAATTCCCGCGCCCGCTCGGCAATAATGAAACTGCGGAACTGTTCCTTGTCCATACCGGCCGGCGCTTCGGAAGCATGCGCCCTGTCACGCACCTTTTTCAACTGTGTATAGGCTTCTGTGGTTGGACCGTCATTGGCTTCGTTGGCAGCTTCTGCATAGATGAGGTAGATCTCGGAATAACGCATCAGCGGAAAGTAAGCATCACTGTTGGCCAGTGTAGGGTCAGACACAGACGCGTATTTGATCACATAAGCCCTGTCGTCAGTGGTTCCGTTGTTATTGTAGACAATGCCATTCAGATTTTTATAGATGGCTGCCTTCCAGCTCGGATAAAAATAAGGGGTACCGGTATTGGTGGTATAATTATGCACTACACCATCGAGCGCACGGAGATCGGCGTCTTCATAATCTGAATAGTGATGGTTGGTGAACCAGGTGGCCCCCCTTCCGAATGTGGACAGCGCCGAGAAGTAATTGTGAAGATTATTCATGAACGCCGTTCCTGTCATGGATTGCACTTCCCACATATGTTCCTTCCGGTTACGGCTGCCTTTGGCCCACAGTTCCTTCCAGCTATCGTATAATGAATATTCATTATCGAGGATCAGTTCCATGGCTTTATCGCGGGCCAGTTCAGCATACTGCTTGCTGTTGATGTTCTCGTATCCGGCCACAACGGTCTTTGCGTAGGTATAATAACCATTGTCCTGCCCGCCACGTACGCTCACATTACCGGTTGCTGAACCGGAGGCCATGGTGAGATAGGTTTTGGCAAGCATACCCTTGGCGAGCCCGCGTGTTACACGGCCCAGTTCTCCGGCCTTTGCATGACCCGCCGGGAAAAGCATGGTCTCTGCCTTTTTGAAGTCAGCTATGATTGTGGCATACACTTCTTCCACGGAAGAACGAGGCTTACTCCTTATGGGGTCCTCTGATAAAGTCTCCAGTCTTACAGGCACGCCTCCGTATAACTGCACTAACTGAAAATAGGCCCAGCCGCGAAGGAAATAGCATTCGCCCATGATCCTTTGTTTGATCTCGGGATCTATATTGGTTTCGATCTTACTTACATTTTCCAGCACAGTGTTTGCCCTTCCGATAATGGTGTAACAACCTACCCAGGGACCATCCACGCCCCAATACCCTTGCGGGTTTCCGGCGCCTGAAGTACCCAGGAACCAGTCGGCGCCTGACACATGATCATCGTCCAGCACAGTGAGGTTCCAGAATGGCTGCTGGTACATTTCCCAGGTGTACAGGGCGCTGTACACACCGTTCATGGCAATCTTTGCATCACTTTCGTTCTTATAAAAATTCTCAGGGGAATAGAATGAATAGGGAGTCTCCTCAAGCACTTTATTGCAGGAGCCCATCGAGAACAATACGGCAGGAATTGCCAGTATCCTGCAGGCTTTATTGATGATATTTGAAATATTGTTGTTCATGATTGTAGGGATTTAGAAACTGCAACGCAGGCTGAATGAATAAGTACGTGAGTTGGGATAACCACCGAGATCCACGCCAAACATGGCGGGATTGTCGCCGTAACTGTTCACTTCAGGGTCAAACCCACTGTAGTTGGTAAACGTATAAAGATTGTTTACTGCAAATGCCACGCGGATATTGCGGATATTCCGGATCAGGTTCTGCGGGAGATTGTACCCGATGGTGAGGTTCTTGATGCGCACAAAACTGCCGTCTTCAATGAACCGGCGCGTAAACAGCATATTCCTCCAGAACTGGCGCATGGCTTTGGGGCCAGTGGCTTTGGAGTTGTCTTTCCCTTCTACCCAGGCTCCGTTCAGCATGTCTTCCGTAACATTCTTTCCTGCCCCGAAATTATCATTGAAGCGGGTGTTCATATTGATCACATCGTTGCCCTGAACTCCATTCACGAAAATGGAAAGATCGAAATTCCGGTAGCGGAAATTATTGGTGAAACCGAAAATATAATTGGGATTCACATCACCTATAACGGTCTGATCAGACACTGAAATGGCAGTGGGGTCCTTATCCAGGTTGCGGTATTTCACTTCACCGATCATTCTCCGGATAATGCTGTTCTCATTTCCCGTGTACAATGGTGAGTTACGCACTTCCGCTTCGTTATCAAAGAATCCGTCTTCCACATATCCGTACAGTGCGCCGATAGGTAAGCCCACCCGTTGGATGAATGGCGCATCACCGGTAGAAATATTAGCGGCAAACTGTTCGGTAAGACCGCTTCCCAGTTCCAGGATCTTATTCCTGTTGAAAGCAATATTGGCACTTGATTTCCATTCAAAGTCCTTACCATTTACCAGTTTTGCATCCACTGCCAGTTCTATACCCTTGTTCTCAACAGTACCGGAATTTCGCAATTGCCTTTCGAAGCTGGTGGAAGGCGGTGTGGTAACGAATTGCAGAAGATCCTTCGTTTTTTTATAGTAGGCATCCACATGGAAATTCAACCTGCCATCGAACAGGCCCAGATCAAGTCCAAGGTTGTAAGCGGTAGTTGTTTCCCAGATGAGGGAGTCATTGGCTGGGCCGGCGGATACGTCATCAGCCAGGCCTGTATATTGCGTACCATCGAAGGGATAATTATAAACGGCCAGTTTGGCGAGCGAAGAATAAGCACCAATGCCCTGGTTGCCTGTTTGTCCGTAACTGGCGCGGAGACCGAGCTCGCTGATGGCGCCGACCCCTTTCATGAAATCTTCTTTATGTATTTTCCAGGCAATGGCAGCGGAAGGGAAGCCTGCCCATTTGTTGGATTTACCGAATTTGCTGGAGCCATCACGGCGGTAAGAAGCGGTCACCAGGTATTTATCGAACAGTGAATAATTGACCCTGCCCAGGAAGGACACCAGCGCAGAGCTGTAGCGATTATTGGTAACAGGCATCACCAGTGCAGCTGCTTTGAAGTTCTCATTTTCCAGCTGGTCGTTCGGGAAATCCTTTGCTTCTGCACGTTTCCACTGTCCGGAGGTTTTCTCGTAAGTGGCTGCACCCATAAAGTTCAGCGAATGCTCACCAAAGCTTTTTGCATAGCTGAGGATACTTTCTGTAATGAAGCTGGTCCAGAGATTGTCTGATTTCAATCCCCATCCCCTGGCGCTGAAACCTTCATAAACACTGCGGGGATAATACTGGTCCCTGGTATTGGCGCCATAGTTGAAGCCCAGGTTCTGACGGAACTTCAGGTCTTTGCTGAGGTTGATCTCCAGGAAATTGGAAGAGAAGATATTCAGGGCATTCACTTTGTTCAGTACATCATTCGTGTAGATAACGGGGTTAGTGATGAAGTAGCCCTCTCCTGTTCCGTCATATTCTTCAACGGTGGAAATGGTAGTAGGATATGTGAGTGCGGCCCTGATCACACCGGCGCTGGCGGCATCGGATTTATCTGTGCCCGTTTTCACACCGCGGGTGATGCCATTTGATACGGCGGTACTGGTGCCGATACGAAAGACCTTACCAAGATTCCTGTTCAGGTTAAGGTTCAGGCCCATTTTCCGGTAACCGGAATTCTGAACGATACCATCCTGATCTATATAACTGAAAGAGATGCTATGGTTGCCATTCTCATTGGCTCCGGAAATATTGGCGGTATACTGTTGCTGGTAGCCCTTTCTGAAGATCGAGTTCTGCCAGTCGGTGTGATCATTTTCAAACTTTGAAAGATCAGGGTACGGATCATTGAAAGTGGCGCCATCGTATTTCCTGGCGTTGGCGTATGAAAGGTTCTGGAATTTTGCGTATTCGAGGGGCGAGAGCATCTTCAGTTTTTTGGTCACTTCCGCTACTCCTGCATTGGCGAGCAGTTCCACTTTATCTCTCCCCACTTTTCCTTTTCTTGTGGTGATCAAAACCACGCCGTTGGCCCCGCGGGAACCGTAGATAGCGGTTGCGGAGGCATCTTTCAGCACATCGATCGACTCAATATCGGCAGGATTGAGGAATGCCAGTGCATTGAGACTTTGCTTTTCATCTTCGCCAATAGCTGAAGGAGTGGAACCGCTGCTGCTGTTGTTGAAGGGAACGCCATCAATTACGTAGAGTGGCTCAGTACCTCCCAGAAAGGAGTTGCTGCCCCTGATACGGATACTGAGGCCGGCTCCGGGAGCACCGTCGTTCTGGGTAACGTTCACGCCAGCCAGTTTTCCCTGCATGGCTTGCAACACGTTGCCCGGGTTTTCACGTATAAGATCTTCCCTGCCGATCCGCTGAACAGAACCGGTAAGGTCTGATTTCTTGACGGTGCCATACCCCACCACAATCACATCTGAGAGCGCAGTGGCCAGGGGCTTGAGTTGTATGGTATATACGGCAGCGTTGGTGAGTGGAACAATGGCACTGTCCATTCCCACGTAAGTGACTACCAGCGTGGCCGCTCCTGCCGGCACTTCCAGGAAGAATTTACCCTGTGCATTGGTTTTGGTTGAAAAGGCCGTTTTTCTGATGGTCACTGTAGCATTGGAAAGCGGTTCCCCGGTTTCGTTGGTAACAGTTCCGGCAATGGGTTTTGCCTGCGCCAGGCACTGGACCCCGGCAAGCACAAGCAACAGGAGGTTAAAGAAAAACTTTTTTCTCATAAAGCAATATCGTTTGCTCAAAAGTATATCTTATACCATCACACGAATAATACTTTATTATCCTCCTGTTATACTTTATCCGGTCTTTTTTGATCCCCTTTTTTTCAAAAAAAGTATTTACACGTATAATTCAATGATTAAGATTGATTAATATTGACCCGAATTGCTACGGATTCCCGCAAGTCAAATTGTATTTATTTAACACATTTAAAGTAGGATAATGCTCAAGGAGATTACCCCCCTCACCTCCAGTGACTGCTTTACAATTTTTACCCGGACCAAATCTGAGTTCAATTTCCCGCTTCACTACCACGAAGAGCTGGAGCTCAACCTGGTGATCAATGCAAAAGGCGCCCGGCGCATAGTCGGCAGCGTTATGGAAGAGATAGATGATATAGATCTGGTACTTGTTGGCTCCAACCTGCCGCATGCCTGGAAGAATTACAAATGTGAAAGCACGGAGATCCATGAGATCACTATTCAGTTCCATAAAGATTTTTTTGATGAGAAGATGTTACGCAGAAGCCAGCTTCATTTTATCAGGGAGATGTTCGAGAGATCTAAATGCGGCATTCTCTTCTCCAAAGAAACGGCATATGCACTGAGCGGCAGACTGAAAGAACTGCAAACACGTCAGGGCTTCGATTCCGTACTGGAACTGATGAGCATTCTGCATGACCTCTCCGTTTCCCGTAACGCCCGCCTGATCTCGGATGCAGGCTTTGCGCAGAGCCAGCCCAGTTACAACAGCAAGCGGGTGGAGAAAGTGATCGAGTATATCAATCAGAATTTCGATAAATCGGTTCAGTTGTCTGATGCGGCCAGGTTATCCAATATGACCAAAGTATCTTTCAGCCGGTTCTTCAAAGCGCAGACCGGAATGAATTTTATTGATAGTTTACTGGAGATCCGTTTGGGCCATGCATCTAGGTTACTGATAGATACCAATAGATCCATTGCTGAAGTGGCTTATAATTGCGGGTTCAATAATATCTCCAACTTTAACCGGTTGTTCAAGAAGAAAAAGGGATGTACGCCGAAGGAGTTCAGGGAGAATTATACGTATGAGAAGCGGGTGTTTATTTAATGATTTTAGGTTAATCCTAACTCTTTAATACTCATTTCAAAGGCGGTGTAAAATTTGAATAGGGCTTCCTGAGCTTGTTTGAGCGTTTTTTGGCCCAGGAGAACATCATCGATGATGGGTTTGAGATATTCTTTTCTGTAGTCTATGATAGGTTTGAAATTCAGGCCAAGGGTATTGATATCTTCCAGAATTTTTGATTGAAGAGCAAAGTCTCGTGTCCTGTTGGGTAGGAAATTATGAGTTTTGAAATCATAATCCAAGTAATAAAAGGGGTCGTATTTTTCTTCATCAGGCTTCAAAAGTTTGTTAACTTTCCTCTGACCTTTCCTTTTTACATTGATATCACTATGAATAACGAAAAAATTATCCCATTCCCACCCTTTTTTCTTTTTCAGGCTTGAATCATAATGATCCAGCTGACCAAGGAATTCAAGTTTCTTTTCCTTCAATCGTCCTTTTTGCCAGTTTTGAGAATCTACATCTTTAGGGTTAGACAGGAACATTTCTGTATATGCGCATAAACCTTGCTGAACCCAGAGAAGGTTTGCTACAATGTCGTAATAGAATTTGCCTGAGGATTTGTATTCAGGATGATCAGCTTCTAAAGATTCCAACCAGGTTTTATATGCAGAAGCTAAAGTCAAAGTCTTATTGATTTTTCGCATAGCAGCTATTGTAGTTCGAAATCCCAAAATAATTTGGAGGCCAAATCTCGGTAATTCTTATACAATTTCTGAGCTTTTGCGGTTTTAAGCTGATCTTTCTTTTTCAATTCGAGTAATTGATTTCTCAGCATCAAAACTTCAGTGATCTTTTCTGACCTGTCATGTGAATGCGTTTCATCCATATCAAATACTTTACTTAACATCAGGTCGTAGGTTAAGTAAGAAGGAATAATGGTGTAGTTGTCAACGTGTCTTTCTGCTCCCTCAGGATAGTATTTTTCCTGATACACGAAACCTTTTTCATCAAATTTCAATTCCACAATTTCCCAAGGTTCGAATGAGGAAGCTATGATAGGAGAATGGGTCGCGAAAAAGAATTGAGAATTTTGTGTTAAAGATGTATAATAATCAATGATGAATTTTTGCATTGAAGGATACAATGACCTCTCCGGTTCATCGCATAAAATTAAGGTCTGATCTGGCTTTAAAAGGTAAAGTGGTAATGCCGTTAAAAGAATTTGCTTAGTGCCTGTGCTTAACAAATGATAGGGGACTTCATTTCCATTCAAATCTTCTAATTTAACGATTCCCAAATCATCTTTAGATTCAAATTTAAACTCACGTTTTACTCGCAAATTTAGATGTTTCAATATGGGATCAAGACATTCTTCAGCAAGACGCTTAATTGGATTTTCAGCATTTTTTCGCCATTGTTCCAATTTCTTTACTGACTTTCGAATTGCTTTTGTGTCAGTGCTTTTTTCAACAGCCACTTTTGCAATTTCCTGCTGTAGTATTATCTCTTCCTCTTGAAATTTTTGGATCTCGTTAAACACAAGTTTCCATATATCTCCTACTTTTTCATGTCTGAAATTGATTACTTTTTTATCAGCCAGGTTTGTATTCCCAGATTCAAATTCATATTTCAGATCTGCTGGAAAATAAATAAACCTAGTCTTAATTTTTTCCAATTGCTCCTTCCGATATATGACTGCATCTTCAAAATCTACATCTTTTCCGTCCATTAATACATTGGTTGCACTATAAGTATTTATTTTTTCATTAGTGCTGCCTTTCTTTACCTTGATATCATATTCAAGTCTGCCAAATTTCATAGATACATTTACTTCTTCTAATTCTTTGGGACCATACTCTTCAAATAGGTCAAATAGTGTATAGGTATGCCCACCAACAATCTTCAGTAAAGTAGTTTTTCCAGTTCCACTTTGCCCGATTATACAAACTTTATCTAATGGCTCGCCAGCCTTAGGATGACCTTTAGGATAGGTTAAATCGATTGAAATATCCTTAAACTGATGAAAGTCTTTTAGATTAATCTTCGTTATTTTCATTTCCGAAAACGAAATTATAGGTGAGTTCCAATAATTTGCCTGTTTTTTAACCTCTCAAATATACACGAGTAATCTAAAATTTAAGATTCCCCTCTCTACACTTTACCTAAAATACTGAAAATTAGCAATATAACAAAGCAAACAGAAAGGCCGCGGGTTTTGTCCGCGGCCTTTCTGATAACTATAAAAATCAAATCAAACTTATTTTGGGTCCAGCGCCTTGTTGATATTGAACAACAATGCTGCCCTGTGCGCTTTGGTTTCTTCGTTGGTAGAAACGGCGGTGGCCAGCTGGGCCTTGATCTTCTTCAGCGTGTTCAGCGCTGCGGCCTTCGCCACATCATCATAATCCTTGGCTTCCACGATATTCGCCAGCCCCTTTACAAAGATGCCTTGCAGGTACTGACGGTATACATTCACGTTAGTGGCAATGTCTGCACTGAAGATACCTTTCTGAAGATCATTCATCACATCAGCTGCACTGTACTGATTGCCATACAGGCGGCTGTTGGTGATACGCTGCAGGGTAGCCGGATGCAGGATATGTGCGAGAGCGCCATTGGCCTGCATTTGCAGCACATTGGCGGTTGCACGGAAATCTTCCCCGGCATTAGGCTGGTTGAATCCACGACGCTGCATCTGCAGGTAAGGATATACCTGTGCATCCACATCAAAAGCATTGGGAGCAAAAGCATATTTGGTCAGTACGTCCATGGCTTTTTTCTGGGTAGCCAGGGGTACCGGTGTGAATGGCTTTGTTTCTGATTTCTGCTCAGGGAAGCTCCTGTCTACATACACACCACCGATATAACGGCTCACAGCAGAGATCATATTCATACGCTGACCAACCAGGTTGCCGTAACGTGACCTCAGTTCAGCATACGATTGTCCATCCTTTGAATACTTGCCGATCAGTTTCGGAATGGTGGCGTTCACGATCTTGAAGCGTTCTTCAGCATACCCGATAGCATCATTGGTATGATCCATGATGTTCACACGTGGATCGATGGCTTTACCGGGAGCACGCATGTCATCACCGTCGTTACCGAAAGTGAGCTGTGGATCGGTGCTGCGGCTGAGGATCTTCTTCAGTCCTGCTGCTTCTTCCGAAGGAGCAAACTCAGAATATCCATACTCGATAGCCCAGATATCATAAGGGCCTGCTTTTGTTGTATAATAGTCGCCCTGTTTGGATTTATCAGCTGCTATATTCACAGCAGGATAATCCATTACAGAGCCCATGGTGCCGATCTTGCGGGTAATGGCTGTATTGTTGATCTCAGCCGGGCTGAGCATCTGGGATGCTTTCATGTTGTGATTGAGACCAAGTGTATGGCCCATTTCATGCATTACCAGGTATGTAAGGAATTGCTTGTGCATTTCACGCAGTTCTTTGGGAGAAGCGTTGTTCACGTCCAGGAAAGTGGTACCGGCAACAAACTGTGCTTTCAGTTCATGTGCAATGCGGCAGGTAGCCAGGTGATTGTGTTTTACGCCGGGGATCTTCATTTCAGGCTCTTCCTTTACAATAAGATCTTTCATCATTTCCATGGATGGACCTGATTTGAAGAGATCATCCTGGTTAGGAACTGCGCTTCCTGAAGCCCACTCGATGGTGATGTCAGCACCGAGGATCTGTCCTGTTTTCGGATTCACGAAGCTGGGTCCGATAGCACCGTAGCTGGGTTGTGCGCTGGCTACCCAACGGATCACGTTGTAACGGATATCGTCAGGGCTCCAGGTGGCATCATCCGGCATGATCTTCATCTGCACGGCATTCTTGAAACCTGCTTTTTCAAAAGCTTCGTTCCATTTATGTCCTGCTTCAACGATGGCATCGCGGTATTCTACCGGTGTTGTATTCTCCACCCAGTATACCAGTGGTTCAACGGGCTCGCTCAATGCTGCGTTGGGATCCTTTTTCTTCAGGTTCCAGCGGTGGATGAGGTCTTTGTAAGGAGTGGTGCTGATGCTGGTGAGGTTGGTAACGTTTTCTGAGAAATAACCAACGCGTGGATCATCCAGCCTGCCTTTGAAATCGTTCTGCGGCATCTCGATGAGTGAGTGCTGCATGCGTACGCGCACATAGCGGGCGTCTGTGATATCCGGACCGCTTTGTGCAATAGTGCTGGGGTTATCATATGCCATGTCCACCACAATGTCTGTGTTGTTGGGGAAGCTGCGGATGGTATAGTATTTTGACTTTGCCGGATTGAGGCCGCCGAGGTTGAACATCATGGCTGCAAACGGGCTGGGACCGAAGTTGGGCTTCACGCCGTCCATTTTTTCGCTGATGAAAAGTGCGTCTGCACTGATCAGATAGCCATCCCCATCTTCACCTGCCACTTTCTCTGAATGGAAAACAGCTTTTGGTTTATCTACATTCCATGTTTTGCTGACAGCATCGGATGGATCATAGTAGAAGTTGGTGTTAACCTGGGAGAACTCCAGTTTGTCGAATGCCTTCTCCACTTTAAATACAAAGGTAGTGCGGTGCATACCCTGATTGAGGAAGAGTGTGGTGGGGCCGTTTACGGAGAAGCTCTGGTAGATGTACTCTTTACCAAGCTGGTTCTTTTTGATATAGAGTTGAACGCTGCCTGTGGCAGTATCCTGGTATACGGTAAAGAGGCCATCCACTTTGCGTGCGCTCTTCACTTTGTCTGTGATCCCAGCGGGTTTCTTGGGTTTAGCAGTGTCTGCCGCTGCTCCGGGAACCGGTGGCTTGCCTTTGTCCTGCGCATTGGACACTGCCACTACAGTTCCTGAAAGGAAGAATAACAATAGGAGTTTTTTCATGTAATTGCCGTTTTAGTGCCATTGAAAATACAAATCCGGCGGGACAAAAGGGTAACAATTTGTATAAATGGCTAAAACGGACTACCAGCCGCTGGCGAGCACGTCGGCAATATGCATGGTCTTCATGGAAATGCCTTTGTGCCGGATGTATCCGTCGAGGTGCATGAGACAGCTATGGTCTGTGGAGATAATGTAGTCGGCTCCCGTTTCGCGGGCATTGGACACTTTCTGGTCGGCCATGCCGATGGAAATGGGCTCGAACTTTACGGAGAAGGTGCCGCCGAAACCGCAGCAGGTCTCTACATCCTTCATTTCCACTATTTCCAATCCTTTTACATGACTGAGCAGGCGACGGGGTTCTTCCTTGATCTTGCATTCGCGGAGCCCCGCACAACTGTCATGATAAGTTGCCCTGGCATTCAGTTTGGCGCCGAAGTTTTCGATCTTCAGCACATTCACCAGGAATTCGGAGAACTCGAAGGTGCGTTCTTTGAGGTCTTTCACCTCGTTGTGGTGGGAGGAATTATCAAAAAGTTTGGGATAATAGTTACGGATGAAGCCGGTACAGGAGGCGCTGGGGGCCACTACATAGTCCGGTCCGCTGAAGTCTTTGAGGAATTTGGTGCAGACTTCTTTACTGTCTTCCCAGAAACCGGCATTGAATGCGGGTTGTCCGCAGCAGGTCTGATCAGGATTGTATTCAACGGTGCAACCCGCTTTCTGCAGTACTTTCATCATATTGAAAGCGGTCTGCGGATAGAGCTGATCTATGAAGCAGGGGATGAAAAGTTGAACCTTCATTTTACTTTTTGAAAGAGTTGTTCAGTGCAATCATTTTCACGGCGGTGATGGCCGCTTCCTCTCCTTTATGGCCATGGCGGCCACCGATGCGTTCATCGGCCTGTAGCTGGTTATCCACAGTGAGCACACCAAAGATAACGGGCACGGGCAGTTGGAGATTGAGTTGCAGCACGCCATCGGTCACGGCGCGGCAAACATATTCAAAATGCGGTGTGTCTCCACGGAGCACGCATCCGAAAGTGATGATGGCGCAGGGACGGTTGCTCTTATGCTTGTTATTATCCCAATAGGCTTTTACACCGAAGGGGATCTCAAAAGCGCCGGGAACAACAATGGTGCGGATATCCGTGATACCGTATTCTTTCAGCATTTTGATGGCGCCGTTTTCCAGCTCATCCACTACTGCTGAGTTCCATTCGGTTTTCACAATAACGATACAGGCATCCTTTTGAAGAATGCCCGTATCTATTTGAAATAACTTGCTGTTGCTTACTTCTGCCATATTAAATGGTTCTATTTGGTCTCTCCGAGTTTCGCCAGGTACTTGTCCGCTTCATATCCGCGTTGAGTAAGTGGGAAATTCTTCTTCACATCTTTCAGGATAGCGATGGCATCTGCTGTTTTGTTCTCGTCGGCCAGCAGCATAGCGGCGCGGAACAGGTATTCGGAAGAGTTGAAAGTATCTTCAGTGAATGCTTTACCGGCTTTCTTGTAGTTGTCGATCGCTTCGGTTTTCTTACCCAGTTCAGAGTAAGCATCTCCGAGCTGACCATATACGCGAACGTTCAGTACATCCGATGTGGAAGAATAATCTTTCAGGTATTTGATAGCGTTATTGAAATCACCGAGCTGGAGGTAGCAGGAACCTGCATAGAATTTAGCGAGATTGCCTGATTCTGTGCCACCGTATTTGCTGATCACTTTCAGGAAACCGGGGTTGGCAGCGGTATTGTCGCCATTCAGCGCCAGGGCGAATGAATCGTTCCTGAAATTGCTTTCAGCCTTCCACATAGCGTTGCCGGCTTTCAGGTTCTCAGGCCCTTTCACGAAATGGTTATAAGCAAAATATCCACCTACGAGCACCACTACGGCCAGTATTCCGATGGAAACTTTCTTGCCGTTCCTGGCCCAGAATCCTTCGAAGGTATTGGCGAATCTTTCTTCAGCAGATTTTTGAACGGGTGCCGTTGTTTGTTCGGTTTGCTTTACTTCAGTAGCCATTTGGCAAGTGTTGTGTTTAAGGTTGTTTAATAAGCGGATTAGTCCACAATGAATGGATAATCGGGTTGTAATACGATATCTTTCAATACTTCGCTGTCATCCGGCCATGGGGATTCCTCGGCGAACTTCACGGAAGCGTCTACTTTTTCAGCCACGCGTTTGTCGATGGCATCCAGGTCTGCTTCAGTTGCGAATTTATTTTTCAGGATAGTGTCTTTAACCATCGCGATAGGATCGCGCTGTTTGTATTCTTCCACTTCTTCCTTGGTACGGTATTTCTGAGGGTCGGAGATAGAGTGACCTTTATAACGGTAGGTCTTGATCTCCAGCAGGGTTGGACCATCTCCCTCGCGTGCTCTTTTCACGGCGCGGGATACTGCTTCATGTACTGCTTCGGCGCTCATGCCGTCCACAGAGTCTGCGGGCATTTCATAAGCGTCTGCCAGTTTATAGATATCCACGATATTGGAAGTACGCTCAACAGAGGTACCCATTGCATAGTGGTTGTTTTCGCAGATGAAGATAACGGGGAGCTTCCAGGTCATGGCCATATTGAAGGTCTCATGCAGCATACCCTGGCGGGCGGCGCCGTCACCGAAATAGGTCAGGCAAACATTGTCTGTGCCCTTGTATTTTTCAGCGAAAGCCAGTCCGGCTCCGGTACCGATCTGAGCGCCCACGATACCGTGTCCGCCAAAAAAGTACTCGTTCTTTCCGAAAAAGTGCATACTTCCACCCTTGCCTTTGGAGCAACCGGTGGCTTTTCCATACAATTCTGCCATGCAGGATTCAGGGCTCATTCCTTTTGCAAGGCCTAAACCGTGATCGCGGTAAGCTGTAACGAAGGGGTCTTCCTGGCGGGTAGCGGTCATGCAACCGGCAGCGATCGCTTCCTGGCCAACATAAGCGTGGAAAAATCCGCGGATCTTCCCTTCCATCTTATATTTTTCCTCGGCAATCAGCTCAAACTGACGGATCAGTTGCATCAGTTCGTACCAGTACAGATAAGTTTCTTTTGAGAATTTAGTGGCCACAGTACAAAAATTTGAGGGGCAAAGATAAGGGGATAAAGGGAAAAAAGGCCAATATTTGCAATTCGGTTTCTTCCTTTGCCGGAACTACCTTAATCGCTGATAACCCGTACAGTAATTTTAGATCGATTGTTATTCCTCCACTCCATATCGCTGGTGCAGTTCAAGAACTATACCCGGCAAGAGTTTTCCTTCTCCGAAAGGATCGTAGGGATCTGTGGCCGGAACGGTATGGGCAAGACCAACCTCCTGGACGCCATCTACTACTGCTGTTTCACCAAAAGTTATTTCGGCCGCTCAGACGGCGCCCATGTACAACACGGGGCCACCGGATTCCGCCTGGTAGCGGATATGCAACTCAATGGCCGCAAGGAAGAGGCAGTCTGCATACTACGGGAAACCGGGAAAAAAGAATTTTATCTCGAAGGGGAGCTCTACGAGAAATTCGCAAAACATGTGGGCCGCTACCCCTGCGTGATCATCGCCCCCGATGATATCCGCATCATCATGGAAGGCAGCGAGGAACGCCGCCGTTTCATAGATGCACTCCTCTCCCAGCTGGATGCCAGCTACCTGCAACAGCTCATCGATTACAACCGTGTACTCCAGCAACGCAATGGATTTCTCAAATCCATGGCAGAAAAAAATATACGTGATACCGGTCTGCTTGACGTTTACGATCAGCAACTGATCCAATACGGCCAGTATATCTCCGGCAAACGACAGGAATTCCTGGCCGAACTGATCCCTTCCGTAAAAAGTTTTTACAAACAGATCGCGGCCTCGGAGGAGGAACTTGAACTGGAATATGAGAGCCAGTTGCTGAAGGAGCCCTTCCCCCGGTTATTGCAGAGAATGCGACAGAAAGATATCTTACTGCAACGCACAAACGCAGGCGTTCATAAAGATGATATCGATCTGCAATTAAAAAAGCAGGCATTCAAGAATATCGCTTCACAGGGACAGAGAAAGAGCCTGCTCTTTGCCATGAAACTGGCGGAGTTCGAACTGCTGAAAAAACACAAAGGCTTCGCTCCCCTCCTGCTGCTGGATGATGTTTTTGAAAAACTGGATGAGCACCGCATGCATAATTTGCTCGACTGGGTATGTGTGCAGAACGATGGACAGATCTTTTTAACCGATACGCATGAAGCCCGCATCCGCGGCCATTTTGATGCGTTGAAGCAATCTTACCAGGTAATTTCATTGCAGGAAGCAGAATAGATTGTTTACCTTTGATGTTCAAGCAGCAAGTATGGGTGAATATTCTCTGGGCGATGCCATGAAACATTTTCTGAACAGAAGCAAGATCAAAGGATCCATTCAGGCATTACAGATTGAAGATGTGTGGGAACAGATCATGGGCAAGACCATTGCAAAATATACTGACAAGATCGCCATCTACAGCGGAACGCTTTATATTACCACCAACGTTGCTCCTCTCAAACAGGAACTCCTCTATCAGAAAGATCAGATAAGAACACGCGTGAATGAAGTGCTGGGTGAAAGCACAGTGAAGGAAGTGGTGATCAAATAGTTTGGCTGCCAATCACTCGCCTCCGGCGAAGAAATATAAGTAACTCGCGGGGACGCGGCTACCGGGCGCACCTTGACTAATTGGGCACACCTGAATTAATTGGTCTTCACCCGCGGGTCAACTACCCCATACAGCAGGTCTGCCAGTATTCCAATTACAATAAAGAAGAAAGAAGAGATCAGGACCGATCCCATTACTACGGGAAAATCCAGTTTTTCCAGGGCATCGACCGTAACTTTTCCGATACCCTTCCATCCAAAGATGTATTCCACGAAGAAAGCGCCAGCCAGGAGCTCCGCAAACCAGCCTGTAATAGCGGTGATAACGGGATTGAGTGCATTACGCAGGCCATGACGCCAGATGACGGAGCGTTTGCTCAGGCCTTTCGCATAGGCGGTTCGGATATAGTCCTGCGTTAGAACATCCAGCATGGAGCTGCGCGTCAGTTGGGTGATGATGGCCAGCGGCCGGATGCCCAGTGTAAAAGCAGGCAGGATCAGGTTCTGCATACTCCAGTAACGCTCGCCGGTGGTTTCATCAATATCGAACCAGCTGCCGGTCATGTGCAGGCCTGTAACATCACTTAAAAGAAACCCGAAGAGATAAGCCACAACAATTCCCATGAAGAAGCTGGGTGCTGAAATGCCCAGAACGCTGGTGAAAACAGCACTCGTATCCATCCAGGTATTCTTTCTCACGGCGGCCAGGATGCCCAGCGGGATGCCAAGGGCAATGGCGATGATCATGGCTGCTATGGCGAGAATGATAGTGCCTGGTAAGGCTTCCATCAGAACGGTCCAGACATCTTTCTTGGTCTGATACGATCTGCGCAGGTAGGGTACTTTAACGCCCAGCTTCGTTTCCCCGCCCACAAAGAAACCTTTGAGTTGTTTCTTTTCAATAGCTTCTTTGCTGTGGATGGCTACGGGAGAAATATCGTTGAGGTATAAAAAGAATTGTTTCCATTTCGGTTGATCCAGGTAAAGCTCCTTTCGGATATTGTCCTGGGTGGCGGTATCCGCGCGCTGTCCCATCACCAGTCTGCTGGGATCACCGAATCCCTGGAAGAGGAAGAAAACAACTACCACCACGCCCAACATCACGAGGATGCCGTAGAGAATGCGTCTGGTAATGTATTTAATCATGTGAGCGGTTGAATGGCGATGTTATTGTTTCCCGGAGCGTTTTAGAACGGAGCGCTGCTGCTATTGCCGCTGCTGTCTGCTGCCGGCTCAATGGTCATAGTCTCTGCAGGTGTGGCAGGCACCATGGTCTGCACAGGAAGCGCCTGTACAGCTTTCACTGCCTGATCCAGGTCAGCGTACGCCCATTTGCCAAGGATATTTCCATTTTTCACCAGGAAGAGCGTAGGATTGGCCCTGGCAGCGGTTTTGATGGCCACGGCATCACAGGCCAGCGGTGTCATCAGGGTGAACTGTTTCAACGCTTTTCCTCTTAAGTTATCAAAAGGAATGCTGGTCACCAGGAAAGGCTCGATATGTTTATCCTGCGCTGAAGCCAGTATCAGGTTAAGCACCGACGGCCAGTTGCCTGTATTGTAATCATCTTTCAGGAAGAGGTACAATTGGTATCTGTCTTCTCCCAGCAATGCGGCCGTGGTATCGTTACCCCAGAAGGTTTTGAGGGCAAAGTCTTTTATCTTGGGTGAGGCATTGCCTTTGCGCACCACTTTATCATATCTTTTTACGAAAGTGTAAATGCTGTCGTCGAAATCATCAGGGAATGATTCGGCAGTGAACTCCACTTCTTTTCCATCTTTCTTGTACACAAAATTGATCACGGTGCTGTCTGGGATGGAGCCGGGAGGCGCTTTCATCTTTTCAGGGATATTGTTGCCCACTTTGTACGGCAGGCAGTCAACCACCGGCAGGTGCATCAGCACAAACCATTGAAGGGCGATGGTGAGGATGGTGGAGAAGAACAGTATCAGGATGCTGTTACGCACGCTGAGTGCGGGTTTGATGCGATTGCTGTAAATGAAGATCGGGATGATGAGCACCAGCAGGAAGAGGTCCTTCATGAAACTCTGATCGGCCGTGAGCGGGATACAATCGCCGAAGCAGCCGCATTCGCGCACTTTTCCGGAGAAAAGCGCATAACCGGTAAGGAAAGTAAAGAAGATGATCAGCAGCAACAGGAGCCAGCTGAAGAGACGCATTTTATAACCTACCAGTACGGCCACACCTGCAATGATCTCGAAAGTGATCATGAGGATGGAGAATGCCAGGGTATAATCGTTGAGCCAGTGCATATTCCAGATCTCGAAAAACTCCTGCATTTTATAGCTGAGTCCGAGTGGGTCATTGGCTTTCACGAGGCCGGAGAAAATGAATAATACTCCTACGATAAAGCGCGAAATATTCAGGAAGGTCTTCATTGCTGTTGAGGTTTTCTAGTGATAGAGGCCGGATCTTTATGATTTTATCCCTGGTGTTTGCCTTCACCGATGAGGATGAGTGCAAAAATGGAATAGTTGATAATATCTACATAATTGGCATCGATGCCTTCGCTGATGAGGGTTTTACCGTCATTCTGCAGGATCTGGCGGATGCGGATGAGCTTTACAAGGATGAGATCCACCAGACTTTCCTGGCTGAGTGAGCGCCAGGCTTCGCCATAATCGTGATTCTTGGCTTCCATCACCTGTTTCACCAACGCGATCTTCTGGTTATACAGTCTTTCCACTTCAGCAACGGGCAGGTCTTCCACAATGGCATCTTTCAGGTCCAGCTGGATGAGGCCTATAATGCCGTAATTCACCATGGCTTTGAATTCGCCGGTGATGTCCTCTCCTACTTTATTGGTCTTTGTTTCCTGAATGGTGCGGATGCGCTGGGCCTTGATGAAGATCTGGTCCATGATGCTGATGGGGCGCAGCACGCGCCAGCTGGTGCCGTAATCGCTGGTCTTTTTGAGAAAAATATCCCTGCTGGATTGAACTACCTCGTCGTATTGCTGATTCGTCATAGTAAGAATGATGGTACCTTTAGGGCCTAAAAATAAGTAACAAACTACAAATGTTTACACTGAATTGTTCAGGCAGGATGCTGGTGGTGGATAAACCGGTAGTGATGGGGATCCTCAATGTAACGCCGGATTCATTCTTTGGCGGAAGCCGTGTTACTGCGGATACGGTTACAGAGCAGGCCGGGCGCATGCTGGAGCAGGGAGCGGGTATACTGGATATAGGTGGACAATCAACCCGGCCAGGCAGTGAGCGGGTATCGGCCTCCGAGGAAACGGACCGGGTGGCGTCTGCCATCGAAAACATCATGAAGGCCTATCCGGATGCTGTTATTTCCATCGATACATATCATGCCTCAGTGGCGGCGGCGGCCGTCCGCGCGGGCGCTTGTATCGTGAATGATATCAGCAGTGGTGATATGGATGCGGACATGCTTGCAACAGTAGGCAGGCTTCACGTGCCTTATATAGCCATGCACATGCAGGGAACGCCTGATACCATGCAACAGCATCCCGTATACGAAGATGTGACGCGCACTGTACTGGATTATTTCATTCAGAAAATGGAAACCTGCAGGTTGGCAGGGATCAACGATGTGATACTGGACCCCGGTATTGGTTTCGGGAAAACGGCTGCCCATAATTTTGAGCTGATCCGCAACCTGAAAGTGTTTGCAGCGTTAGGAAAGCCGCTGTTACTGGGTGTTTCAAGGAAAGGGTTTATTTACCGGGGGCTTGGGATTACCGCAGAAGAAGCGCTGAACGGCACTACGGTGATGAATACGATCGGGCTGATGAATGGCGCCATGATATTGCGGGTACACGATGTCAAGGAGGCTATAGAGACCGTGAAATTGTTTGAGGCCTGCTATCCATTACGCAGCGGCCAGTAGCTCGCCTCTGGCGGGTTACTTCTATTGGTTCGCCTCTGGCGAACATTGGATCGCCGGGAGGCGACAGAATAAAATCACTCGCGGGGGCGCGAGCGACTGGGCACAGCGAAATAAAATATAAAACAAACGAGGTTATACCAACAGGCACAACCTCGTTTTATATTCACGAAGAATAATGATTAATGACCATGACCTGCGTGAGGTGCAGTTGCCGGTGCATTAGGTGCAACAGGAGCAGCATTGCGTTTCTTCACGTCTACCACTTCGATATCGAAGATGAGGTTTTCGTTTGGTTTGATGGGGCCGCCCGGTTGAGGGTTAGCACCATAAGCCAGTACAGATGGGATCAGCATGCGGCCTTTGTCGCCCTTCTTGAAATGAAGGATGGCTTCAGTCATACCGGGGATGGCACCCTGACCGGCAGCTTCAAACTCAAAAGGAGTCAGCGGGTGAGGCTGGGTCTGCTTGGTGCTGTCCATGTTTGAATCGAAATATTTTCCTTCAGTAGTGTAGCCAGTGTATTTTACGGCAACCACATCACCTGTATCGATGGCCTGGCCATTCTGAGTGGAAGTGATCTCGTAATAAACACCATTTACAGTTTTCTGAACGGTGAGGTTGTTCTTTTTCACGTAAGCATCCAGACCAGCAGCGTCTTTCACTTTCTGACCTTCAGATGCGGCTTTCACGCGTGCTTCTTCTTTCTTCATTTCTGCGTTACGGTCAACCTGTGCCAGGCTGTCGTTGGTGAACACATCAACTACACGGAAGCAAAGCATGATCTTGTCTTTACGTTTGATGAACGGAGGCAGCTGAGCGCCTTTTTTCATCAGTGTGTCAGGAGACATAACAACGGTAACGCTGTCGCCCTTACGCAGCAGCCTGAAAACTTCAGCAGGATTGTAAACAGGTCCTACAGAATCAACGGGTGCGTAGATGGGAAGTTCACCGTAGTTGGTACCGAAAGTGGTGTCAGCTGTTTTCTGAACAACATACACTTTCAGGATGTCGCCTTTCTTGGCAACGGGAAGATTTTTATCGGCAGTTTCGATCTTGTACAATAAACCTGATTTGGTTTTCTTGAAACTACCGCCGGAGCAGGCTGCAAAGCCGAGAGCCATGAGCAGGCCACCGAGGAGAATGGTTGTTTTTTTCATGCTGGGAATTATTAATTGCCTTCTTTTATGATTTAATTTGATGATTTGTGTTCTTCCTGGAGGGATGATGCATTTTCCTGGATGCATTGCATAAAGTAGTCTACCGTATCCTCCAGTGATGCGCTGCTGCGGCCTCCGGCTGCGTTGAAGTGACCGCCCCCTTCAAAGTATTTGCGGGCGAAGGTGTTCACATCAAAATCCCCTTTGCTGCGGAAGCTCCATTTTCTTTCTTCGTCGCGGTCTATCACAATAGCTGCCAGGCGTATACCCTGGATGCTGAGCGGATAGTTCACCAGTCCTTCCGTATCGCCGGTTTTGATCTCAAAGCGCAACAGATCCTTTTTAGGAATGGCTATGAGTGCCGTATTGAATTCATAATAGATCTCCATACGGTGCAGGAGCACATGACCTATAAAGCGCAATTTGTTCTCGAGAAAATTATCATAAATATGCTCATGAACTTTGGTATGGTCAAGTCCCTGGTCTTTAAAATCCGCGATCATACGGTGCACCGCTGCGCTGGCTGCGGGGAATCGAAATGAACCGGTGTCCGTCATCACACCTGCATAGAGGCATTGTGCGGTTTCTTTGTTCACCAGGTGTTTATACCCAGCTTCCACGATGAAATCGTAGATCATTTCGCTGGTAGAGCTCTTGGAGGTATCGCTGATACCGTACGCAAATGTGGGCGTATCGGGTTGCGCATGGTGATCGATGAGTATGCGGGTAACATCCAGCGCTTTGATGATCGGCGCCATATGTTTGGTGCGGAGCAGAATGTTGAAGTCCAGGCAGAACACCCATTCCGCCTCGCGAAGGATACCTTCGGCCTTTTCGCGGGTGAGCTCAAAATCCACCACTTTATTGCAACCGGGCATCCAGTTGAGCCATTTGGCCCAGTTGGTAGGCGAAACAACAGTGGCCTGGTGACCGAGCTGGGTAAGGAAATGATAAAGCCCCAGGGCTGAGCCCATGGCATCTGCATCAGGCTTCTGATGCATAGTGATCACCACTTTCCGTGGTGTGTTCAGTAACGGGTATAAATCTTGGATAGGTAGCATAAAACGGAGGCAAATTTGCGGAAATAAAGTCCAACGGCCAAAAGGAATATCCTTTTGGCGGGAAGTAACAGCTGATTATACGTCCGGACGAGCCCGCCGGCCTGCCTGAGTGAGCAGGGATCAGTTGGGAAGCGGCTTGAGTTTATAGCCTTTTTTGCGGAGGAGGTTGATCACTCCTTTTTCACCTCCCAGGTGGCCGGCGCCCACGGCAAAGAGCACGGAGATCCTGCCTTCCTGGGCAATATTAGGGATATCATGGCTCCAGTTAGCGTTGCGGTTGTACAGGAGCAGGTCCATGTATTCGGTCATGCCGGGATCGCTTTTAACGATGAGGGAGTCCATCTGCTGGAGGTCCTGTTTACGGTATACCTCGGCCAGTTTGAGGGTAGTCTTTTTATAGGTATCGATGCTGTCAATATAGGAGACGAGGTCTTTCGCCTGTTTTTTATAGGGGATGCTATCGAAGATGCTGGCCTGGTAAGCTACGGTTTCGATCCCTTTGATCTCTTTGTTGAATTTCCTGCCCTCATTCATGATCAGTTCTTCCATGCTTTTCTTTTTGGGGCAGTCCATCAGTCTTTCGGAAATGAGACTGGAAATAAAGTACGGCTTGAAACGGGTGATCATGCTCAGGGGCAGCATTGTTTTATTGTCAGAGAAATACTTTTCAATACGGGCATATTCGTCTGGGGTGAGCAGGTCTTTGAGTTGCTGGTTATCGGACATGCGGGCGTATTTCATGAAGCCCAGGGTTTCTTCCTGGTTGTCCATATCCAGCTCAAAGCAGATGAACTCACTGCTGGCGATGATCTTTTTGAGGTTTTCGCTCAGGTTGGCGTCTGCTTCGCAGAGGATATGCATGGTACCGTAGAGATAGGAAGGTTTGGCCATCCCATTGCCGGAGATCTCCCAGAGCAATGTTTTAGCGGTACTGGTGGTGCTGGCATTCGTTTTCTTGGCCGCTGTTTTCGGTGCCTGTGCAAAAGAGAACAGGGACCCGAGGGTAAACAATACTGCCAGTCCTGATGATTTCATAAACCGTTATTTTACACAAATTACTGAGAAATGCTGGTTGGCGGAAGACCCTGGAGGATTTTAACCAACTGCCTGCCCCCTCTCCTGCTTACATAACTTTTTGCGGATTGCAAGGGGAAAAAAAGCGCTGATCAGCGTTATTTTTCCCCTTGTTGCGTATGATGCCGGCCGTTACTTTGGTCTGACAACCTGATTGATGTATAAAAACAAGTTTAATGATCAGTTCAGAATTTGAATGGCAGGCGCGGATCCGGGGTATCCTGCGGAGGCAATTGGGAACGGGTAAAGAGGAATCCCTGCCTGTGGCGGAGGAGATCATCGATCTGATCCGGGAGGACAGGTGGACACGGACGCAGCTGGAACAGTTGCGTGAGCTGGAGGTCCACGAAGCAGAAACGCGCCCGGCCTGGGAGGCAGCGGAGCGGCGGCTTACCAGTCTGGGTTTCCGGCTGGCGGTAGTTCAATTACTGGCAGTTTTGCTGGCGGTGTTATTGCTGGCGGAGTAAGATTTCAATACTCCTGATGGCTGCAGATGTCCCGGGGAGGCTGGTTTTCCGGTCGTTTTGGTGGCTTAAAAACGTTAAAACGCGTTGTGGTCCCGGTCCGGGGTTCCCATTTTTAACCGGGAACTATTATATTTGTTACGAACAAAATTGTAACAGTATGTCTCTGACTTCCAACAACAACAAGAAGAACGACAAAAAGGGCAAGAAAAATAGCAACAGCGTAATTGGTGGATCTGGCAGCAAATTCATCAGCAAACCCGGAGGTAAAGTAGGTGGTGGCTTCAACAAGAAGGTTACTAAAACCGGCGGCACCAGGGGCAGCTGATTAATTAATAAAGACTCCCCCAGATCAATATGGATGATGGATTTGAGATTCCCGTGAGTTACAAAGGGAAGGATTTGTCTTTTCCTGCACAATTGCTGGCGTTCGGTTATACGCACAGGATACTGGTGAATGTGAATGGCGTGGATATGCAGTTGGAGCCGGATGAAGAGCGGAATTACCGGGCTATTGTGGTGGATCCTGAGCAGGCTGGTGCGGAAAAGCTGGAAGCGGGATTGATAGCCGCGATTGTGGAAGTAGTGGAATCAATTGTGAAGTAAATTCAGTTGAGTAAAATTATAACGGGTGTACCGCTGCTGGTGGTACACCCGTTTCATTTTCAGTTTATGTAAGAATTCGGAATGCGGAATGTGAGCATTTATAACATTGGACTGGCGATAACATGTTCTTTCGAGCTATGCCAATGAAAGTTAGTAAATCACTTTACTATAATTCAGTTGCAGGCTTTGATGGTGAGTTCACCGAACTTTTTTTTGACCCAATGGGTTGAAATATAGGTTGATAATGATAATACCCATATATTTGCACCCCGATTGATAATCGTTCGGGTGGTGGCGCAGCCCGGTAGCGCACTTGCATGGGGTGCAAGGGGTCGCTGGTTCGAATCCAGTCCACCCGACAAGTTCTAACAAAGCCTTGGTTTTTAACCAGGGCTTTTCTATTATTTAAAAGTATAGGTTGTTTTATTTTTCTCACCTGTTTTTTTTAATACTCCTTCTTCCACTGCCTCCTTTAAATCCCGGCTGGCTGTAGCTTGCGAGATTTCTTTAAAGTGCCTTAGATATTCTTTCCGTGTAAAAGCTTTCTTTCCTGCAATTGAACTAAACACCAGCACCCTGTCTGAACTTAGCAATGTTCTATTTTGTTGGGATAATAGCTCTTCCAGGGATTCTAAAATTACCCCTAACATGAATTCTATAAAAATTGTTGAATTTCCGGATTTGTCAGATTTGCTTAAGGCCTCATAATATTGTTGCTGTCGCTGCTTAACAATAGTTTCAATAGGTAAATACTCAAAAACCGGATACTGGTGCTTTAAAATTACTGTTTGCCAAAGCCTGCCAATCCGCCCATTACCATCCATGAACGGGTGAATAAATTCCAGTTCATAATGAAACACACAACTTTTTATCAATGCCAGATCCCTGGAAGATTTTAGATACCCAAATAAATCATTCATTAAAGGTTTAACCATTTCCCCAGGAGGAGCAATGTGAGTAATATCACTTCCTTTTACAATCCCCACCGACTTCGTTCTTAGCTTTCCTGATTTATCAATTAACCCCTTCATAAGAAGACTATGAGCATGAAGCAGAGATTGAATACTGTTGGGATTGAATTCATTTAATTTTTCATAAACTATAATTGCATTTTTAACTTCGAGAATATCTTTTTGCGGACCAAGTACCCTTTTGTTTTCTACAATTGCTGTTATTTGTTCAATAGATAATGTATTCCCTTCAATTTCCAACGAAGCCTGAATTGTTTTAATTCGGTTTGATTTTCTTAATTCTGCAGGAGGTTTATGTAAATGTGTCGCATTTATTTCTCCTATTTTTTCGGATATAATAGCTACTAGCTGGAGAATGGCAGAGGTAATATTGTATGGAGGCTGCATATTTGATAGCATCATTTGATACTATCAAATATACATCATTATGCTGATCTATTTAAAATAATCACTGATTATCAATAAGTCAGGAGTAAAAAAGGCTAGACGATGATCCACCCCTCCCCGAAAACTAAAACCCCTTCAGATCGTTGGATTTGAAGGGTTTTTAGTTTAAAGTATTTTCCTTTTGACGCCCATTGTATTCTATACTAATATGTTGATTCGAGCCAAGGGAACTAAGGCTGACTGAGCAAATGTTGATTGCAAAAAAGAAGAATGTTTTTTGTCTAAAACCATAGCAGCTAACCTCAAACTTCCTGAAAGTTTCCCTCGTTTTAATCAGTAGTCATTTCAGCAAGTTCCTTAATAAGTCTGTCATGTTTTGTCTGCCATAATTCATTTCGTTCTATCTCTGGCATGTTGTACAATTCAAATACTTTATTAATTCTAAATTTTGAATATTTCATAAACGTATTTGCACTTTCAAGACTGCTATCAAAATGAGTATGAAACATAAGTCCATAAATTCCAATTGTCACTGCAAATGGAATATTGCCACACTCTTTCTCTAACGTAATTCTTGCACCTTCAATATTCTCTAAATCGATAATAACCTTTCCTCCTTCACTGCCTTTTGTTCCAATTGATTTTTTGTTGTCAAAAGGGATCCAATTAAAATCTTCAAGCAAAGTCATTAAGGTCGTAGTGATTTTAATAACATTGTTATTGTCAGTTTGATTTGCGTATTGAAATAATTTCGGAAAAATTGAAACACCTGTATAGATATTATAATGCAAGCAGAGCATTGAATTATCATAAAGAAAGTCCAAATAGAAACTGTCAAAGTCCATAAGCTGTTCAGCAAAAGTGATGTTCAAATTAGTTTTTATAATTGAAGCAATTTTTTCAAACTTGGAAAATTCACAATCGCTATCAATTATTGCTTCTGTCCAACCTTTTGATGTGTCTATTTGAAATATCATAGTGAAATGATTGTTGTCTAAACTTAAAGCAAAGATCAGCAAAAAAAGATGTTTGTAGTCCACATCACACTCTTCCTAGAAATATAGTTCAGACATCGTATCATCCTAAAACCTATCGCCTATAACGGGTATCATTATGAACCATTAATTAGCATTTATTTTATACCGAAACCTTTAAATTTTCTATCAAATCGTCCGAACACTGGTTCGAGATTGACTTGTCATATTAAGCTCATTTCTTCAATAAATCTAGCTCAATTCCTTAAATAATGAGCTTAATTATGAAATTTGGGGATGTAAAGTGAGCTCAATGTTGGATTTAGCTTACCCTTGTCAAAAATAAACCTCATGGTCCACTCTATTCATGCATCGAAAAACAGCTTTATTTAATCTCATTTAGTAATGGTATCAAAATCTCCATCCAACGAATAAAGACTATCACCAATAAACTATTTATTGATTTCCAACAATTCAGAAACGAAAAGATTAGATATCTGTCCTATCCTCCCGACAGTTCTAACAAAAGCCTTGGCATATTGCCAAGGCTTTTCCTTTTAAAGTTTTTCAAAAAAACAGAATCAGTCATCCCAGTGAATCATTTCTTATTCTTCGAATTTCTTATTTATTAAAATTCATTGTCCATACTCCCCTCGAGGCCCTAATCGGTACAGGAATTATTCCCAACCAAACAAAGCCGAATTTGATTTTCCACGTCCCTGTTACAGTATGTCCATTTTCAGAAAGGTTTCCTGTATAAAATATTGGGCGATGCTTTTTTTTGAGAGTTTTTCTTGTCCCTTTTCTGTCAACAATTAAAGTCATAACCGGCATAATTTTTACAAAGTCAACTCTATTCCCTTGTATTTTTCCGTGTATTTCGCCAATTCCTTCTGTCCCACCAGTAGCCAGATCATCTTGAACTGTCCCTGTGAATTCGTTGTCATTGAATGTCAAAATTTGAATATCAAAATTAGTATTCAAAAACCCTCGGATCTTATTAATCTCACCGTCTGAGAAACTATAGAATCCAGTCCATATCCCAATTTTCATACTAAATTTATTTACTAAAAGTTAATTTATTCTATTACCCTGCCCTATCAATTTCCTAAAATAGTAAAAAGCACTTATATCCCTAATATGCTTAATGGTAGATCATTGTAAGGACTAATGTTAGAATTATGCCCAACTCTTCCGACTAAACAAGACAAGGCAGCAGAAATGCTGCCTTGTTTGTTTTTGGGGTCTTCTGAAACCTGCGCCAGCAGGGCAATACATTCAAAGACCGGATTTATCTCAGAGGTCAGAAATGTTCCTATTTTGAAATTGTAGACAATTCCTTGTGGAAAGATGGTTTTCTGAATTTTCTCTTTTATGGCTACTGGGCTGGAGTAATGAATGCCCAGTAGTGAGGAACTGAATCGACACTGGTTTTCTATAAAATTTAATGGGAACATTTTTGATACAACTCCTTATTTAGCATTCGTCAGCTCGCCTTCTATGTTATTTATCACCTTGCCGATACTTCTTATGCCGGATCTACTCTAAATTATTCACTGATTTCCAATAAGTCAGGAGCAAAAGGTTAGATGATTGTCCCCCCTCCCGACAGTTCTAACAGAAAACCCTGGCTAATGCCAGAGCTTTCTGTTTCAGCAATATTTTAGCTTAGTCTGACGCTGCTCCGAAAACAAATATCGTGCTTGTGTCATTGCAGAAAATAACAAATCGAACATCCCACCACTCCCCGCCTGCATCAGTTGCTGCTTCATGTATTTGCTCTCTCTCGCTTAAGCAATGTTGTGCGTTTCTTTCTGCCATTGCACATATGACCGTATGTTTCCCTTAATCGTATCACCGATCTGTTATTTGTTAAGTGTTGCTGCGCACATGATTTGTCACTTAAATAACTCCTTGTAGTCATTCACAAATTGCTCAAAACCTGTAGGCGCCATATTAGTCACATCACTCACTGTATCATAAACTTCTGCTGCTTCGCCCCGGGCATAATGCGCATAGTCTTCAATCAATCCTTTCACCTGCCATTCCGGAAATCCTGCGGCCCTTATGGCCTCTTCCATTTGATCAGGTGTAACATCAATAAACATGATCTTTTTTCCGAGCACACGGGAAAAAACATCTGCCATCTGATAGTGGGTGATGGCATCCTTTCCAGTTATATTGTAGATTTTATTTTCATGTCCGGTTTCAGTCAATGCTTTGGCGGCAACCGCTGCAATATCTCTGATATCCACAGCGCTGATGGCGGCATTACCTACTGATGCGTAAAACTTTCCGTCTTTTTTAATATAGTCCTTAAATGCGATCAGGCCCTGCATGTATAAATTGGGACGAAGGAATGTATAGCTCAATCCCAACTCTTTGACCTTGTTTTCAACCCTGGCATGGTAACGAAGGAAACGAACAGGAGAATTTTCATTGGCGGCAAATTGGGATAACTTTACAAGATGCTTTATGCCGGATCGATGCGCCGCATATACAAAATTCAATTGCAACTGTTCTGCATGTTCTGAGGAATTGGTAAGCAGGAATGCTTTTTCGATGCCTTGCATAGCATCAAGCAACTTCGGTTCATCAGCCAGGTCACCTATGATGATCTCAGCCTGTGGCAGGCATTTTAGCAATTCGAGGTTGTCGCTGCTACGTACCAGGGCCTTAAACGGTGTGTTTAACGCTGAAAGACGCCTTACTAACTGGGAGCCTACATTACCGGTGGCACCGGAAATAAGAATTTTTGCCTGTGTCATAAAAATAATTTTTAAAATGTTCTTGATGACACAAAAGTGGCTTCTGTTGATCTTCTAAAATTGTAAGAAAACGAAACTCAGGATCTGGGGTTGCAGATGCATTGCTGGAACTTCAGGTATTTGGATGGGCTAAGGTTTAAATAATGTTTAAAGTCGTGGATCAACTGGCTTTGGTCATAATAACCGCATTCATCAATAATATCGAACCAGTCCATACTCGCATCATTTGATGAAGCAATTGATTGTATGTGCTGTATAGCTTTTAAAAATCGGTGGTAGCGGGTTATCTCTTTAGCAGAGTAGCCGAAATATTTTTTATGATTCAGCTGGACTGTTCTTTCCGATACCCCGTTCTTGTCAGAAATTTCTTTAACGGGACTCAGGTTGTCTGTGTCAAAGCCTGCAATTTGACCAGCTATCTGGCTTCGGTTTCTGATATATGGGGTACAAAAATTAAGTATGTGATCGACCCGGCTTTCATTTCCTGTTATTTTACTTAATTCCGCCCATAAAAAACTGAAACAGTTCTCGTTCAATAATTCATCAGGGTCTACAGCAATATTTTGTTTTAATATGGCATTCCCGAAAAAACGGAAAAAAGCATCGTCTTTAAAATTGGCTACAAGAATTTCTGACCCGGAAGGCAATGTATAATCGAAAGCCTGTTTGATTGGGCCAATCACCAGGCATTTCTCTACTGACATCTCATCATTTTCTTTGGTTGTGAACGATACAGGCGTACCAAAGCAAAAAACCATAATTGTTTGGAAAGAGGGCAACAATGTCTGAGTAACTACAGTGCCGGATTTGTTTTCGGCAAAATAGAAATGTGAAAACAATTCTTCGAATACCACCGAAACAGCGATCCGGCAGCTATTATAACCTTCATTATTCTCCATTCAATGAAGATAACAAATACCTTATTTTTAATGCAATTGAAATACAATATCTACTATCATGAACTTCATCATATTCCTCATGAGCCAGTTAGACATTTGCCCAGCCACCCCGAATGCAAACGAAAAAGCCTTCTTTGCGTCAAGTCGATTTGCCCCAAATATGGCAAGTCAATATTCGCCATTTTCCGGTTGGGCTTTTTGTTTGCAGGAATTGCGCTAATAGAACTTACAGACAGGCTGCAATGATCACGCCGGCACATTCAAAATGATACGCAACACCACCTGGTGAAGTGTCAAAGTGTGACCACAATTTTTCCAACTGTTTTTGCTGCTTCTATCTGAGTATGTGCTTTAGCGATCTCCTCAAAAGAATATGTTTGCGAGACAAAAGGTATTATCGATTGCTGTTCTATCAGGTTCGCAATATGACTCAGATCTCCTCCACTGGATTTGACAAGAATAAAGTATCCGTTCACTCCGGCCTGTTTAAACTTTGATGAGGCCTCATTACTTATGCCAGTTGGTATGCTGATGATTGTTCCTCCGGTTTTTGTGACAGCTATTGAATTATCGATATTGTTGCCGCCAACCGTGTCCAAAACAAAATCATATTCTTTTTGCTGACCAGCCCAATTATAGTCTTTGTAATCAATATGCTTGTCCGCACCCAGGCTGAGTACAAAATCTCGGTTCACTGCCGATGATGTACCCGTAACTTCAGCTCCCAAATACCTGGCAAGCTGCACGGCGATATGGCCAACTCCACCAGATGCTGCATGCATGAGCACTTTCTGCCCCTTTTTCCACCTTTGCGTTGTTTACCATGGCCTGCCAGGCAGTCAGCATATTCGGATTTGCCAAAGTACGGTAATAATCGGCGGAAGCAAAACTATGCTTTCACGAAAGAAAAACGATCAATGGTTTTGCTTCCTTGCACCCGTGGCTGACCAAAAGGGATATCACCATTACCCGGGAGCAGTCGCTCGCGTCCGCGCGAATGACCGGGTACAACAAAATAAATGGGGCTAACCATTGGTCAGCCCCGGCTGGATGAATATCCTCATCTAACTTTTAATCATTCAACTTAAGATATGCCTTTGCTGCGCTATAATCAGTCCAGTTAACCTTATTGGCTGCGTTAGCTTTGGTATTACCTGGTATGATCATATAGCGGAATTGCTGAACCTTTGTGCCCTTGACAACTGTTGTACTCACATCTGCGTTTGAATACATGCTGATCGTATCCTTATACGCCTGCATACTGATGTACAGACCGGAATTGCTGAAATAAGGTATAGTAAGAATGGTTGGATCAGCGGCACTGCCGGTATTGATATATACTTTTACATCTGATTTACCTAACATGTCCACGGTGAGTTTGGTTGCACGGATACTGGCAAAGTAGCCTACCGTATCGATACTGCCACCTGCGGTATGAATGGTATCCGGCTTAAACGGTACATCCAGCCAGTCGGAATAGAATACTTCGCTGGAGCCGGCACCGGGATCTCCTTTAGGGCCAACCGGACCCTCAGGACCAATAGGACCAGCATCTCCATCCTTACCGCAGGATATCATGAAGATTACAAAGAACAGTCCTGACAACAGCACTAACGGGGAGATAAGGTTTCTTCTTTTCATAGCTGAACAGGGAACCGGTACGGAGAATAACTGTCTCATAATTTTTTTTTGAATAGGTTATTGTGTGGTTTAATAAATGCGGGGGGGGTAGGCACAAAATTACCTGTCCGCCCCGCCGGAGGGGTGTAAAAAAATCGTCAGAGACTACCAGTTTTTGATCATTTCTGCTTTGAAACCCAATCTGATGGCGATAATCCGAATTGTTCCTTAAAGCATTGACTGAAATAAGAGGGACTGCTGAAACCGGTCTGATAGGCAGCGGTGGCAATGTCAAGTCCACCTGCAATCAACCCGGAAGCGTGCTGCAATCTGTATTGACGGATGAGATCAACGGCAGTAATATTGAGTAATGCCTTTATTTTCCGGTTGAGGGTACTGCGGCTGGCCGCCATCGCTTTACAGAGATAATCCACATCGAGCCCGGGATCGTCGAGCCTGGATGCTATTTCCTGGTATAGCTTCTCCAGGAAAGGATCGGTAACGGCAGGCAGTGGTTCAGCGGGAGCCAGGTTTTCCAATTGCATCTGCCATCTTTCTCTTTGCTTTTTCTGCAACTGGTACAGATTGGCGGCACGCAGCTCCAGCTCCCGTAAACTGAATGGCTTGGTGATATAGTCATCAGCCCCGGATCCCAACCCTTTCAGGCGGGCATCATGAGCGGATTTGGAGGTCAGCAGGATAAAACCTATATGCGCCGTACGTGGATCTGCCTTCACTTGCTGGCAGAGATCAAAGCCATCTTTCTCTGGCATCATCACATCGCTGATCACCAATTCAGGTAATTCCTGTAAAATGATCTCCCAGGCTTTGAGCCCGTCTGAGGCCTCCAGTACCCTATACTGGCTGCTCAGGGTTTCCACCAGGAAAGCGCGCAACTCGTCATTATCCTCCGCTACAAGCAGTAATGGAAGGTCTTCCTGTGTTGTCTGCGCATTTTTCTTTGTTGAAAGCGGCTCTTCAGTTACTGGCATGGTAGAAAGAGCGGTTGCTTTTGCAAGTGGAACAATTACAGTAAACAGGGTCTGATTGCCTGGGTCGCTTTCCACTGTAATGCTGCCATTCATCAGGGTTGTCAGTTCCTTAACCAACGACAGGCCGATTCCCGTTCCACCGTAATTGCGCAAGGCGGAATCATCCACCTGGTAAAAACGGGTGAATATTTCTGGCAGCAATGCAGCTGGTATACCCACACCATTATCATAAACCTCCAGCTTGAGCAGATCATCTGCGGCAGACGAAAGGGTTACGGCAACCGTACCATTTACGGGCGTAAACTTCAAGGCATTGCTGAGCAGATTGTTTACGATCTTCTCCCATTTTTCCTCATCAAACAGGTAATAACCGTTTACAGTTGATGTAAAACTGAGTGCAATATTCTTTTCTTTGGCTGCGGCATCGAAAGAGCTCACGCAACCGGCGGTGAAAACATCTATTTCACCAGCGGTTGTTTTCAGCTTGAGTTGCCCGTTGTTCAATTTGGCAAAATCAAGGAATTGATTAACGAGCCGTAATAATTGTGTTGAATTCTTCCGGGCCGATATGATGTTCTTTACAGCTGCTGGTGGCAGAGCAGGATCATGCGCCAGGTTTTCAAGTGGGGTATGAATAAGGGTCAGGGGCGTTCTGAACTCATGCGTGATATTACTGAAGAACCGGTCTTTCATTTCATCGAGCTCCCGTAAACGCAGGGCCTCTCTTTTTTCAAAAAGGAGGTTTTGCTGTTCCTTCAGCCTTCGTTCCCTGAATACCAGGTACCATCTTAAAAGTGCCAGCGCAGCTAATATGTACAATGTCCATGCCCACCAGGTGCGCCAGAAAGGTGGTTCTATATTCACTTTTATGGAAGTGATGGCGCTGCTCCATTCACCATTCTGGTCTGTAGCATTCAGCAATAATGTATAATTGCCGGGAGATAGTGCAGAGTAATTGGCCAGGTTGGAGTACCCGGTTTCAATCCAGCCCTTGTCGGCGCCCAACAACCGGTACCGGTATTTTATCTTCTGCGGTTGGTTGTACATCAGTGCGGCAAACTCAAAAGACAAATAATTCCTGTCGTATGGCAATGTGATAACTGATAATGTACTGAGCGATTCTTTTACCATACTACCGGGCAGATTAATATCCTGCGGTTCATTGTTGATCTGCAAACCAGTCAGCAAAACGGGCACCGGAGCGGCTTTACCGGTTCTTTCAAAATCGTCCGGATTGAAGATGGTATATCCGTCAAGCCCTCCGAACAGTAATTGGCCATCAGGCAGGATCAGTTTGTGGGCCCTGTTGAATTCATTGCCCTGCAGCCCGTCGGTCTTTTCAAATACAGTAATATGGCTGGTACGGGGATCGAGCCTGAAGATGCCTTTGTTAGTACTGCACCAGATCTTTCCCGATCTGTCGGGGAGGATACAATAGATGGTATTGTTTGGCAGACCGTCTTCTTCTGTGTAAATACGCTGTAATCCTTTTTGTGCATCCCACAACATCAAGCCACCTCCCCGGGAACCTACCCAGAATTTATTTTTATCGGCCGGGTCGGCACAGATCTCAGTGAGCGCATTGGGAACCGTATTATTTTCTAACGGTCCGGCATATTTGCTGATAAGCTTCTTCCCATCAAACTGGAATAATCCATGAGTACTGGTAGCCATCCAGATGAAACCTCCGATGTAACGCGCATCGGTCAATTCCACATTTTCAAAATTTCCGGGATCTGGTTCCAGCTTTCTGGGCATAGCATCCGGATTGCTCCAGGCATACCATACCGATTCGATCTGATCGAATGCCCAGATCTCATTTCCCGGCATACACACAACAGCCGTAAACATCTTTTGCTGCGGCAGATGGGTAAAACGCCGGAATCCCTGTTTGGTGAATTGAAAAACAGCTGAACGGTCATACCAGTTATTGCAGGAATATAACTGCCCCTTGTGATCCCATGCCTGCCTGAAGTAATAACCGGCATCAGGATCTTTCCATCCTGCGGGCAACAGCTCCCTCCTGCTATGAAGCAGTGGCATCACCACTTCTATGAAGTTCCCTGTATTTTTGAAGGATTGAAAATGGAGGGACTGCAGGTCTATTTTCAAGAGGCCCTGTGCATTCAAACTCACCCACAGTACATCTGATCTGTCTATGTAAAATGCGCTGATGCGGCTGGGCGGTCCGTTATTTTCCCAGAGTAATTCAAGCACTCCCCTCTCCGTAAGACGATAGATACTTCCATAATATTCGAAATAGATGCGACCTGCCGGATCTACCTGTAATCCATTATCTCCCTTGATCGCATTGTTTTTGGGAGCTGGTAAAGTAATGATGCTGCTTGTCTTTTTATCGATATCCAGTACATTCAGCCTATTCTTTTCCAAGGTAGCCACTTTATTTCCCTGAAAGGGTGCAATGGAAAATTTCTCTCCGAAGACCATGAACGGGTCTACAAACCAGGACAATGGAGCGATATTGGTTTTAAAGGCAACCCATTTGAAATTTTTCCGGGCAGTATCACTCACGTGAACTCCTGATTCATTGATCACAAAAATTCTTCCTTCGCCCGATTCTGCGATAGCGCATATCGTGTCGTTTTGCAATAGTCCATTGGCCTTATTTGCATACCGGACCTCTTCTGTCAGTCTATTGATCCAGCCAATTCCTTTGTGCCCGTTTACAGTGAAGAACCAGTTATTGGTAGTGTAACCGAACCTGTAGGATTTCCACCTGATCCCTGGCATGCCTGCCAGCTGGCTACGGATATTGTTACGGGTAGCCTTGAACGATCTCAGATCAAATTCATCAGCCTTAGCCGGATCATAATAGATGGTAACAGCATTGCCGACCAGTTTCCCCAAACCACCGAGCGTATTGGCAGTAAGGCTCGAGCTGTCTTTGGGATTATACCGGAAAGTCCTGAACTTCCTGCCATCATAACGGTTAAACCCATCCATGGTGCTTAGCCAGATGAAACCATCGGCATCCTGAACGATGCCGGATATATAACTCTGGGAGAGCCCATCTTCCACTCCAAAATGTTGCTGATTGGTAAAGAGGCGTTGCTGTCCGGATACAGACAGGGATATAGTAAACAGACCGATGACCAGGGCCAGTCCTGCCCTGATTGGGGTAAATGAATAGAAAACCGTCGTTCTCAACTTGCAAGGGTTTGAAGGAATTGCAGGATCCTGTACTTTATTTCGAAATAAACACTAAGTAAGGCAATTATTTCAATCTCCCCCAGAGGTTTTGATCTACCCTGGAATATTTATTCAGGCTGCACATTAAATTGAAGTAATAATTTTGTTCCGTCCTTAAAAAAATATCCACAATTTTATATGATGCTACTGAGACGTTTATTGATACTGCCCTGTTTGATATGGGTAAGCGCTGCTGCAATGGCACAGATGGATTCCACTGAACTTCAACGCTGGAAAAACCTCAAGTACTCTATGTTCATTCACTTCGGCATATACTCTCAACTGGGAGGTGTATGGAATGGACAAAATATCGACAGGGGCCTTAGCGAACAGATCCAGGCCCATGCCGGCATCTACAGCGACACTTATGCCGATGTAGCTCACAACTTCAACCCATACCGCTGGGATCCGGACTCCATTGCCCTCCTGGCAAAAGCCGCCGGAATGGGCTCCATCGTCATTACATCCAAACACCATGATGGCTTCTCGATGTTCAACTCTGCCAATACGGATTTCGATATCATCGACAGAACGCCCTATAAAAAGGATATCCTGAAAGGACTTTCCGAAGCCTGTCATCGCCATGGTCTCAAGTTCGGCCTCTACTTCTCCCTTATTGACTGGCATTATCCGCAGGCAGCTCCTATCTCCAGCCACAACTCTGATATCATTACACCCGAACATCACGAGTTCAATAAAAAACAGATCACCGAACTGCTCACCAACTACGGTCCTGTTTCCGAGCTCTGGTTTGACATGGGGTCAATGACCGTGGCACAAAGCCAGGAAATGCGGACATTGGTCCACCACCTGCAACCCAATTGTATGATCGGCAGCCGCATTGGCAATAATATGGGAGATTTCATGGTGATGGGCGATAACCAGGAACCCGACTATATCATCGGTGTTCCCTGGCAAAGCCCTGCTTCCTTCTTTGATGAAACCTGGGGCTACCGGTCCTGGCAACACCGGACCGACCCGCAGGAAAAAATGCGCGAAAAGCTGACAAGCCTCATCCGCGTGGCGAGCCGCGGCGGCAACTTCCTGCTCAATATCGGCCCTAAAGGCGATGGCTCTGTAGTGCCTTACGAAAAAGATATCCTGCTCGGCATTGGCGACTGGTTGCAGAAGAACCATGAAGCCATTTACAATACCCACCCAGACCCTTTCTTTGTTAAATTCAACTGGGGCAGCATTACCAGCAAAACAGACCGGCTTTACCTGCATGTATTGTCACTACCAACCGGCAACAACATTGAATTACCAGGTCTGAAAGGGAAGGTCACCAAAGCCTATATCCTGGGAGAGAAACAATCCTGTAAAACAGCTGCCTCCGCTTCCGGCATCACGGTACAATTACCTGCCGGTTTCAGTGTAGCTGAAACGCCGAAAGTGGTGGTACTGGAACTTCCTGCCGGTTATACCACTCCTCCCGCCAACATCCTTCAATTGGACAAACAGACCACTGTTCTCAACACGCACAATGCATTCAAATACTTCAGCAATTCAGGGGTGGATTACAATGCACGCTTCACCAGCACGGTACGGGAAAGCTGGACGATGCATGCAAAAAAAGCAGCATACTACACACCGGAACTGGTGTACACGAATGAAGAAACAGGCAGGACCATTGACCTTGACCTGAATGGTAATTCACAAACCATTACACTCCATGAAGACGAGCCACTTCCGTTGCCTGTCAATATCAGCAGCCTGAACTTCGGGCCACAATACCTGCAGGGCCCATTCTACTCGGGCCCCGAGGGCACGCATGCAGGTATACGCGATATCGATATCAGCAAACCCTGGCCCAATCACAATGACCGTCCCTGGCAGGCACAGCCTGGCTGGAAAAATGGCGTAACCCAATGGCTTCCTGCAGACCCGATGCGGGCTTATTATATCCTGCAAAACATTACATCGCCCGCACCACAGCCGTTGCTGGTAAAGATCACAAGTGGTGACGGACTGATGGTGTTCCTCAATGGGCAGCAATTGTTCATACAAATGAACCTGACGAAGAATGACAGTGTGGAACACTTTATTCTGCTGCCTTTACAGGCGGGCAATAATCAATTGGTGGTGAAATATTTCAATCATCAGCATCGTCAAACTCCACTTGGTATCAACTACCAGGTTCCGCAGGTATTTTACAAAAAGCAACTCCCTGCCATCAAATTGTCCAAAGGCTCTTATTACCATGTTGACTGGAAATTACATGCACCCTTTTCTCCACATGACCACCTTGGATTGGAAAACCTCTCGCTTCGGTTCATTCAAAAATGATCATCGGGGATATTTGGTTTGATGAAGGCCGCTACAACATTCTTAAGAATACACAATGAATAAAAATGCTGTTACTTACTGGCTGTTGCCACCCTCTTGCTGACAGGAGCCGTTACTATGGCGCAGCCTTTCTTCTATTCACAATAGTTAAGGCGCGGGTTGGAAAGATGATTACACGGAAACTGGTACTTATTCTGGGGATATTTCGCAGAAGGATCATCTGTTACTTCCAATGGTGCCATGGCCTGGCCGTTATAGGACGGCATGGTAACCTGGGCTGAAGATCCATTACCCAATGCAATATTTTTTGCATTTGTGTTACCATTAAAGCTATAATCGATCATGGCATCCAGCAAACGGTACACTCCATAATAATCCAACGCATCATACGCTTTCCGGGTAGTTGGCATTACATGATCTGTCAGATAATCATATCCTGCGATGAAAGAAGATCTGAAATAAATGTAGTCTTTCTCACTGGCAGGAATGTTGATATGCCTGAAGATATCTATAGCAAGACGGTGATCGTTGACATCATCCTCGTCGTAAACCTGGGTGATCATTTTGGTATTGGCAGGAAAGTTCTGCAATTGTTGTTCCGTAGTAAACGTACTGGCCCAATTATAAGAATACCAGGGAGCCATGGTAAAAAGAAAACGTCCGTTTTCTCCCCATCCTTTTTCTGTAAATGCCTTGAAAGCTAAATCAATGGTTGCACCTCCACCAAAAGAATGGCCCATGAAACCAACTTGCTTTGTGTCAATGATACCGGGATAATCACTGGCTGCTTTCAAAAAGCCTTCCCATAGCGTCTGATAACGATGATCTATTGTGATATCAATCGTTCTATAAGGAACAAATACGATCACATACCCTTTTCTAGCTACAAAATTATACAAGCCCATATTGTATGATTTATCCTCCCCACCATATGGATGCGCATAAAAGATGACAGGTTTGGGGCCGGAGAGGCCTTTTGGATAGAAAACAGAAACCTGGGTGCTGGTATATTGCGGGTTTGTAAAGTTAATCTCGGCCACTTCATAACTGCCATCGGACCCATAACCGGATACCGGTTTCTGAACAGGTCCCTGAAGAAGTTCGTTATTTAAAGGCGTAGCCGGATCATCTTTCTTTTTACATGAGAAACAAAAAGTACAAATCGATAAAAAAAGGGTAAACCTGCTGATCAGCATAAATTAAAGGATTTCGACTATAGATCACTGTAGACCAGGAAAGTTTAATTCATCCCTGAAACTGTTATAAATCATCCCGGTATCCCTCTGCAAGTTAAGCGAACCAAATAAAGAAAGCATCCCAGGGAATCGTACAAATTGGCAAGAAAAAGATCTAAAATTACTGTCCGGTTTGATTCCCGCTACTTATCAGTATCAAGCTCATCATTGATTATACTCATACTTCTCCACAACATGTACTGATACCTTCGGCATTCAAACAACAGATTATGAAAAGAATCATTATCGCCGTTGCGTTGATCACTATCAGTGCAGCCGCATTTAGTCAGCAGAAAGGTGAATGGCGTGCAAGAGTAAGAGCAACCTGGGTAATCCCGGATGCAAGCGCTTCAATAACCACCATCGGCGGAAGTGCAGAAATATCGAAGACGGTCATACCTGAACTGGACTTTACGTATTTCATGCTGGATAGATTTTCGGCGAACCTGATACTGGGAACAACCAAACATAAAGTGACCGCAACCCATACCGCTCTGGGTAATGTGGATCTGGGGAAGGTCTGGTTATTGCCACCTACCCTTACCTTCCTGTATCATCAGCCGGTAACAAAGTGCATTTTGCCTTATGCCGGTGCAGGTGTAAACTATACTATCTTTTATGGAGAGAAAGGCGGACCTGCCATCGCGAAGATCACCTATAAAGATAAATTCAGTTTTGCTGCGCAGGCCGGTGTTGATATCGATATCAACAAGAAATTCTTCCTGAACCTAGATGCAAAAAGACTTTGGCTGAAAACAGAAAACACTGTTACTGCAATACCTACTGTAGCCGGTGGAGCAACGGTGTATAGTGATACTAAGATCGATCCCTGGTTGATCAGTGTTGGGGTGGGACTGAAATTCTGATGACCATCAGCATGCCTTTAGATACCTTTCGGAAAAGCCTCGTATAAATCCGGGGCTTTTCTTATCAAACTAATCATGATTCGTCATCTGCCAGTATAAACGCAGCTTTCCATCTTTTTCCCTTTTCCAGATATTGATGCTTTTACCGGTAACCAATCCGGAATTTCCTCCAGCCCGCCATTTTACATTATAAAAGCCATTGACAAGGGTAAAATCGCCGGCCGGCAATATGCGGGATATATTGATCTGCACATCATCGATAGTAACAGCAGGATCTTCGTGTTTTACATAATAACTGTGAATACTGTCTTTCCCTATCACCATGGGTGTATAATAAGGCATATAGATCGCATCATCCGTATAAAAGGCTGAAAAAGCAGGGCCGTTACGTTCTTTGACGAGGCGGGCTACCTCTGCATTGTTATCTATTATGCTATCGGCCAGCAGCTTCTCCGCTGGCTTGACCGGTATTATCTGAACCGGAGCAGCCGTATCCGATGACAGAGGCATTGAAGAACGGTCAAACCATGAAGCGGATCCCCATATCTCAGAGACTAACGTCAGCGCCTGCTTTTTATCGATCCGCCAAACATGAATGTATTTTCCAGAGTAATGAAAAGGCTGATGCCCTGTCTGGGTGAAATCATGGGTGAATGTTCCGCTTTCCAGCAGGTAGCCATCAATTATTTTTATTGAATAAATGCTACGCTGGTAGCGGTTATCCTTGGTAGCCGAAAGCCAGCGTTTATAATAGCTGGCAATAGCTGTTACATTATAAAGCGTGGAATGATATTCCGGCATACTTGTAGCATCGGCCGCGTAGTATTGTATTATTGCCTGCACATCTTCCTTTTCCAAAGCTCTTGCAAATTGCAGGTTCAAATGCTCTACTTTTTTTTGATAATCATCAATAACTGATGCCTGCTTTTTATCCTTCGCAAGCACCGGATTGAGGAGAATGAAGAATGGAACTAAAAACAGGGATAAAGCAGAAGCCAGTTTTTGATAGCTATAACCATTAAGGAGATGCATATTTACTTCTTTATAAAAGTAAAATACAAATTAATTTACATTTTTTTCAAGTCGTAAAATGATGATATTACCAGTGTCGATGTAAACTATTCAAAGACATCCAACCCCAACATGAAAATTGTTACTCAATTTATGCAGTTTGTTTCTTCTCTTCCTTATACCGCCGCCAATCCGGCCTATTTAATTACTCCCCGTTGGCATCAGAACTCAGCAACTCGCTCATATAATCGAAAAATGGACGCATATGCCTGAAAGTCTGATCAGCAGCCTTCACAAAGCCGGCACTGAGTACCTCTTCATCTGTAAAAGGGCGGATCAGCAGAAACTGCTTATACCGCAGGAGGTCTATGGATTCATGGGCTGCATCAAAGCCCTTGGGTGTGGACTTCAATTGCTCTCCTTTTAAAGTACCGAATGTGGTTTTAAAGGACTTACTGCTGACGATCTTCCTCAATGGCTGGTCATCAAAAGCAATATCCTCCCGGATCCGCTTCAGGTCAGCAGGTACCGGCCCCCAGAATCCACCGGCAATAAAGCTGTTGCCAGGTTCGATATTATAATAATAACCGCCTCTGCGGAACTTTGTAGCCCGTTTGAAGCCACCACTCCAGTTGTTTTTATACGGAGTTTTATTTTGGGAGAAACGGATATCCCTGTAAATACGATGGAGACTTGCTTTACCTGATGTGGTGTCTATCAGATCATGCTTGCTGAGCTCCAGCAAAAGAGCATCAGCGAAATTTACAATTATTTCCTGTTCGCGCTGGAATTCCGCTTTATGCAGCTGGAACCATTCCTTGTTGTTATTCTTTTTAAGCGCCGTTAAAAAACGTAAACACGAAAGAGAAACCTGAGCTTGTTTACCCATAGTTAGTTGCCGTTTTAACCATAATGGCAGGCAGGCAAAGATACAAATCCACCACTGTAACTTAATCCCTGGAGCTCTGTTGCATAAATACAACAACTATTATTGGCTCAAAGCATGTTTCATGTATTCCATGATTTTGCTGTTTGGCGACAATTCTGTTCCCCTGGCATTTTTGAGGGTTGTATATCGACTGGCAGCCTTGATCTGATTGGCAAAAAATAGTTTTGCGCAATTATTCTTCCTTCTATATGAGCGACATAAAAAAGCAAACCAAAAATCATATGACTCTTGCAGCAAAATGGGCCTGTCTCTGCTTCTTCCTTACAGGAACCCTGTTTTCCAATTATGTCTTTTCGCAAAAGAAACCAACAACACAGGAAATACAAAAGAAGGTGGAAGAGCTGCAAAAGAAAGCAGCTGAAGAGGAGGAAATGTCAGATGAGGAAATTGAAGAGCTGGCAAAACAATTCGGAGGAGATACAAAAAAAGGAAATGCTTCCCTGGCAAAGCCGGTGTCCGCACCAAATCCTTCCCGCACACTACCCGGGGAAGTCTCAAAGAAATCGATTACTGGCGAAGCCATAATTACCCATGTACAAGGCCTGCAGCAAAAAATAATCTCACATCTTTCGAAAGATGAGCTGGCCGTAGTAAATAAATCTGTTGAAGTAGCAAAAGGTGATGCTGTATTGCTGGGCCAGCTCTCGGTGTTTGTGTATTACAAAGGTGCACAACCACAGGGCCTGTTGCTTGCCATGAAAGCAGTGCTGGCTGACCGGAACAATGCACTCAATGTAAATAACCTTTGTGCATTACTTACTATCAGTGGTGTTGCCCGTGAGGCCGTTCCTGTATTGCGCGGCCTTGTTGCTGCTTACCCAAAAGACCCGATGGTATTGAATAATATCGGACAGGCGTTTGCCAGTGCAGGTATGAAGGACAGTGCCATGCACTACCTCAACAAATGCATGGCCATCAGCCCTAAACACGGACAGGCAAATACAACAGCAGCTAAGATTGCAAAGGCAAATGGAAATACTGCAAAAGCGGTAGAACATGCTAAAACTGCGATGGCAGAAGATCCTAACCTGGAAGCAATGGCTATCATTGCAGAAAATGATAAATCAGGTATCAGTTTCCATTATGGGAAAGTGGGAGAAAACATACCTGATTACTTCAACATGTACAAGCTCAGGAAGCCGATGCATCCCACAAAAGTAGAAATGACTGCTGAGGCGGAAGCACAAAAAGCGGCCTTTCTTCAAAAACTCGCAAAACTGGATGAAGAAATCACTGATATTTCTGATGAGGAAAGGGAGGCAGGTGCAGAGCAGGTGAGAGAGGATGCAAAAAAAATATCAGCAGCGGCCTGGAAAGCAGCAGCTGCAGGCGGCGGAACCGTGAAAGCAGGCTACGATCCAGCCGCAGCAACAGCACTCAGATTATTAGCAACAAAATACGTACAGGAAATTGTCCCTGCCGATCTGAGAAAAAATGAAGCAAAATACAATGCAGCGATCAAAAACGAACTTGACGCGCTAAATGCAGATCTGGCTAGGCTTTCCGCCAAATACAAGACGGAACTGGCAAAATATTACTGCGGTGAAGGCAGGGGTGCTGACTGCATAAAAATTGACCAGCTGAACAAACAATGGTGTCGTGAAAAAGATGCCCGTTACAACCTTTACATGCAGGCATGCGCGTTAGCAGCGGATGATTTCGACAGGAAACAAATTCTGTTTTCAGCAGAAATATTTCATTACAAGGAAAAACTACTCCGGGCAGCAGGTGTAAATCAACATCTTTCCAACGTAGGTTATTATACTGCCGCATCCGAATACCTGAAAAATATTGAAAAGATTGCAGGCTATCCCACATTTTATCCAACCTGTGATACAGCCAGCAGGGCTGCATTATACAGCGACACCTCCTCTCCTGCCGGTAAATGTCCGGTGAAACTGGAAAAGAAGTTTGGCATATTCTCCGTAAAGCTTGATTGTAAAAATGTCAATTTTACACTGAACACTCCGGAAATTGCAGAGCCTTTCAGCCTTAAGTTTGCTTACAGGTACAATTATGTAAAGGGCCAGTCAACAGTGGCGGCAATACTCGGCGCTAAAAAATCATTGAGCACGCCTTCCATACCGGGTGTAAAAGGGTCAGTTTCGGGAGAAGGATATGAAGCCATTTTTATCTCTTTCGGAAAAGACGTAACATTTGACGCCGGTGTACGTACGGGCGTAAAAGGAAGCATATCCGCAACTATCGGAGACCAGGGTTACAGCGGGTCCAGAAGCCTGGAGACCAGCTTTGGCATTACCTCTGGTTATACGCAAACGGGAAACCTGGATGGAATGACAAACGATCCTGGAATGGAGAGCTGGTTCTGATACCCATGCCAGCCTGCAATCATATTTCCCTGCCGCCTGCCAGGTTCTAACGGTCAGCCTACTGTTTTACAAATCTTGTTACTTTATTATTGATCGTTTTCACAGAGCCAAGGTATTTGAAAATGGCTTTGAGATCACTTGTATCCATCCCGGCATACATGAACCAGGGCATGGGCGTGTTAAAATCATTGGCTCCCAGCACCTGCTTATGGTAGGTTGAGTCTGAGTATTGTTTGAATTTCTGAACGAAGAGCTCGCTTGTCCAGTTACCTATTCCCGTTTCCTTATCAAAGGTGATATTGGGCGTTGTAACGATCATTCCACCCGGGAAATTAAATGATCTTCCGCCGCCGAATTTAGTGCCTTCGATCATATTCCCTTTATCGTCGAACTGGCTATGGCAATCGGCGCAGTTTGCCACCGATACCAGGTAGTTCCCATATGCCACTTCATCGGTTTTTGCAGGCCTGGGAGCCATAGACGCTTTAGTGGGGATCGTATTTACTATAAAGTTTACAGGAAAATCAAGTTCTCTTTCGGGTACATCGTTGGCAATTGACGGAATGGTACGCAGGTAGGCAATGATGCTGTAAATGTCTTCCTGATCCATTTTTCCATAATTCAGGTAGCCCATCAACGGGAATAATGCCTTTCCATGTTTGGTCTGTCCGGTGGTAATAGCTCTTAAGATCTCACCGTCAGTCCAGCTGCCAAGCGCATACGGAGTGATATTGGCTGAATACAAGTTTCCGGGGAATTGCATTTCCCGCCCAAACTTCTCTCCTCCTGCCCCGAATGTACCTTCTTTAATGGGAGCACCAAATACAGACCAGTCGCGCTGACTATGACAATCCATACAGGCAACCACATGATTGGCCAGGTATTTTCCTCTTTCCACCCTGTCCTTTGTAAGATCCACTTTTATGTCCGGGGCATCCCCTACATCTGGTAATACCTTCTTTACATAAAAGCCAACCAGGGCGATGCCGGTGATGACTATAACCAGGATCAGAGCTAATACCTTAAAGATCTTTTTCATCAATTATATTGTTTTTTCTTACTGTTTTTCTTGATTTTACCGGCATAAAATTAATGCTCCCCCCTGCCGGAGGGCTGTAACAAAATCGTCAGATACTATCAGTTTTTATTCTTTTTTGCCCGTAAACCCAGTCTGATGGCGATAACCGGTATTGTACTTTAAGAGGAAGCTGAACCAATTGGGGGGAGTTGAATCCGGTTGACAGGTAGTTGTAGCAAAGCCCCGGACCAGCTCTTATTTTATATGAATGGCCCAGTCAATCCTGTAATGTAATGAATCATACCCGCTTTGATAGAGTACAGTTGTAAGACAAAGGCCTCTTTATTCAAATCCTCATAAAAAAGGGCTTCCTGTCCCTGAAGGATCCCGTCCTGTATAGTCTACCTGAAAACCAGTAGCAGCCACAACTTAGTTCCCGGTAAAACAGAACAAAACTTGATCTGGCAAGCCTTTTTCCAATAAAATATTATAGCTTTCTACTCGCAGGAATTACATATTCAACTCTATTAAAGTAAAAGCTATGCTGACAGCTATTAACCCTAAGCTTCCCATGCGGGATAAATCCATCACACGGGATTATTATGTAAACAAGCTGGGGTTTACCGATACAGGAAGTGCAGACTATGATGGATATTTAATTATTCAAAAAGACAATGTTCAGATTCACTTTTTTGGATTCCCGGCACTTGATCCCAAAGAAAATTATGGGCAGGTTTATATCAGGTCCAATGATATAGAGCAACTATATCAGTCAATGGCTGATAATAAAGTTGACATTCATCCGGCTGGACATTTACAGGTAAAACCCTGGGGGCAAAAAGAGTTTTCTTTACTTGACCCGGACAATAACCTGTTGACATTCGGACAGTCAGTGTAGATTAAGCAAAGCGGAATTCCTCCCTGCTGTTATTTAGCCTTTTTAGCGGTGACTTTCCGGTTTGGAGTACCGGCCTTTTTTGCTTTTTGCAATTGTGTCTTCCTGATACTCAACCTGCGCTTTGCAGCATCTGCTGCTTTGAGGATAGCGTCTTCAAAAATCGGAGAGCTGGCTTTGATATATTCGTCTTTACCAGGCACACGCAGATTCAGGATACAAATAATGTTCTCACGTGTCCCACGGGGCTTACTTTCAATCGTAACCTCAATCTCCTGAAGATCCTTGTAGAATTTGTCCAATGAAGAAAGTTTCAAAGTGATGAACGATTTCAAAGATGGACTGATCTTGTGGCCTGGGGATTCGATTCTGAACTTCATATCATGCTCCTTTATGATTAATAAAACTTAGTGACAGCTGTAATTTATCAGAATTACACTACATCGGGCATTTAAAATGATTAAAATCTGATAAAAGACGCAAGAAAGAATTATGCCGGGATCCATTTTCAAACACCATTCAATATCTATCACACCATCTTTAATGATCCAGGTGCCCTAACCATCTCAACGGAGAATAACTATCACCAATACACGCTTTCACAATCAAATAACTGACTTTCTCAAAATTCTCACTGTTACTCAACAATACCACAGCAATGCCTTTTTCCGGAAAAGCCACTGCATAATTCTGATTGGCATCTCCATGCCCGGTATGAAAGAAGCCTGTTCCATAAGGTGACTGAAACAATCCAATGCCTAATCCCCAGGATAATCTGATCGCATCATTTTCATGTGTGGCGCTATCTCTTAATGGACCAAAGCCGCGTTTACTGGTTACACGGATCTGTGGAGATAACATTTGTTGATAAGAAGCCCTGTTCAATCCCTTTTCTTTCATCAGGTTACTATAGAATTTCGCATAATCATCTGCGGTAGTTGACATGGAGCCTGCTGCCCGGCTGGTCTCCCTTCTTTCGGAACCATATTTTTTCCCGTCTTTAAAGTACGCATAGGAGAAATTGTTCTCGAAAGTCTTATCCCAGATCATACTGGTATGTGACATTTGCAGAGGTACAAACACCTCTTCACGTGCTAAATCCTCCAGCTTTTTCCCGGTATATTCTTCCATCATGAAACCAAGCAGGTTTATCCCTTCGTTTGAATAATAGAATTTTTCACCTGGCTTCGCAATCAGGTTTGTTTTGTTCCCATACAATTGACGTAGAACCGGCAGCCCGGAACTATGGCTTAGCAACATCCGGGGTGTGATCAGATTGAAGGAAACTGTATCAGCTGCCAGGTCCTTCCATTTGGGGTACTCTCCAATTGTTTTTTTCAGGTAAGTATGTACAGGAGTATCCAGATTGAAAATTCCATTCTCCGCCATGCGCAGAAAAATATAACTGGCAACAGGTTTGGTAAGAGAAGCGGCATACATGACGGTGCTGTCATTCAGGCGTTGCTTGTTTTCAATGTCTTTATAGCCGAAACTGGAAGTCCAGACAGTTTTGTTTCCGTTAATGATCGCAACCTGTAAGCCGGCAATCTTTGCACTGTCAACCAGTTTTTCCAGTTTCTTTTGAATGGATGCGGTGCTGACTGACTGACCATTGAGTTGTTTGATGCGGGTGCTTTTTTGTGCAAAAGAATAAGATAAACAGAACGAGCAGGTAAGGATAAGTAATAATTTGGTCATAGATGAAATTATACCTCAATTTAAGGTATTGATAGGTAAAAAGCAATGAGATCTTACTCGGTCTGGTTTTCCAGCTTCCCATTTTCCTTAAACCAGATCTTAAGGCGTACCTGATCACTAATAGGTTTGCCTTTGTCCCTGATAATGTCAAACTTCATTTTTCGCAAGGCTTTGAGCATTGTATTGATGCAGTAATCATATTCTACTTTGTCCCAGTATTTATCAATACTATCAACGGATCTGTAATCCGTCATAACAACATTGGAAACCCGGCCGCTTGTATCTATTGTTATATCGTAATATTCGGAGCAATCGCAGTCAACACTGTATTTACACCATGCCTTTTTCACCTGTCTGAAAATTTTATTTGTAATTTAACTATTATACCTTCTATAGATTAAGTTACGGAC